>JBEEFT010000107.1:0-3518 GCA_041166225.1 Actinomycetota bacterium
GTCGAACAGCTGCGCGAAATCGAACGGCTTAGTAATGAATCCGTCGACGCCCTCCGCGCGCATTTGCGTGGCCAACTCGGCGCGCGCGTCTGCGGTGACCGCGACGACCGGCACGGTGTTGCCAGTCGACCGTGCCTCTTTCAGCACGTCGAGGCCCGACATATCTGGGAGATGACAATCGAGCAACACAAGCGCGGGATCGCTCTCTTGAAGCATTCGAAGACCGGTAGCGCCGTCCGGAGCGACGACCAGATCGAGGTCAGGGAAGTGGCGAGAGAAGATCCGGCTCATCAGCTTGGCGTTGATGACGGAATCCTCGACGTAGAGAACCTCTTCGGCGCTGTCGTTCGGGCTCATTGCATACCGTCATCTCGTTGGCCCGACCTGGACCGCCAATCGAGTGTCGCAGTAAGTCCGCCGCATGCCTAGGGGCCTTCGGCCCTTTAGTTACCGGGCGGGCGGACGCTCCAGCGACGCCGGCAGAAGCACGCCGGAAATCACGTCGTTCGCGACGTCGCCAAGTCGGAGGTTGCGAGTTCGGGCGTGTCCGCGCAGGGTCGAAAAGGCTTGTTCCATCGTGAGCTGCAACCGCTCGGCGACCATGCCCTTGGCTTGCTCGATAACGACACGACTGTCGAGTGCGTTCTGGAGTTGGGTGTTGACAACTTCTGCTTCGAGCGCAGCACGGTGTTGAAGGATCGCGATCGTCGCGATGTCAGCGAGCGCTTGTGCGACCGTGACGTCAGCTGGCGCCATCTCACCGCTTTCCTTGCGGAACAGGTTGAGGGCGCCCACGACGATGCCACGGAGGCGCAGCGGCAGCGCGTCGGCGGCGTGAAACCCGGCCGCTAAAGCCTCAGCGGAAAAACGCGGCCAGCGTCCCTTCACCGCTTCCAGGTCGTAGTTGATAGCGGGGGTGCCAGTACGGAAGGCGTCGACACACGGCCCTTCCTCCGCTTCCAGCTCGAATAGCTCCAATACACGCATGGCCTCGCTCGACGACGCGATAAGACGAAGCTGCATGTCGGCGCCGGCCAACATCAGCCCGGCCGCGTCGACGTCGAGGATCTCCACGCACCGCTCGGCCACCAGCGTGAGCAGGTCGGTCACGTCGAAGTCGGCGACGAGCGTGTCCGCGAGTTCGACGAAGGTCCGGGTCAGGGTCGTTTCTCGGTTCATCTCGGACTCCATCACTTAGTGCCGAAGAGCCATCGCTTCAGCGTGTGGATGCTACGACGCCGTCGATCATGGTCACGCCCGAAGCTGGTCGAGGGCCGCCGCCGGCAGGTCTCCGGCGATGACGGAATCGGCGACGTCAGCCAGCCGCAGCTCATGGCTGTGCGCGTGATTGCGCAGCACTGCGAATGCCCGTTCCATATCGAAACCTACGCGCTCGGCCACGATCCCTTTGGCTTGCTCGATGACGATGCGCGCCGTCAAAGCGGCCTGCAACTTCAGGTTTACCAGCTGACCTTCACGCGCGGCCCGGTGCTGAAGGATTGCGATCGTCGCCACGTCGGCGAGCGCCTGCGCGGCGTCCACATCCTCGTTCCGTAACAGTCCTACGTCGTTGTGAAACAAGTTGAGCGCGCCGATGACGGTGCCGCGCAGCCGCATCGGCAAGGCGTGCACCGAATGAAACCCGGCGGCAAGCGCTTCGGCTGAGAACCGCGACCACCGCCCATCGGCAGCCGCGAGGTCTTGGTTCACGATCGGCTCGCCAGTGCGATAGCAGTCAAGACAGGGCCCCTCGTGCGCTTGCAGCTCGAAAATCTCGAGACCGCGCATCACCGCGCTCGAGGAAGCGATGAGGCGCAACCGCCCGTCGGGTGCAGCGAGCATGAGCCCCGCCGCTTGGACGTCGAGCACCTCGACGCAGCGGTCGGCCAATAACGTCAGCAACTCGACAACGTCAAAGTCCGCCACCAGCGTGTCAGCCAGTTCGACGAGCGTGCGCGCCAGCAAGGCTTCCCTGTTCATGACTCGTTCTCTGGGTCTGGATGCCGCGCGATCGGGTCGTGTTCGCTGTTGGCGTCGTCGAGACGAAGCCGGCGCGCAACGACGTCGTGCGCCACGTCGGTGAGCACGCAGCCGTTGCCGAACGCATATGCCTTGAGGCGGATGAGGGCTTGACCGACGGTCACGTCGAGCTGGGCCGCGACCATGCCGGTCGCCTGGTGCACGACGTATTGAAAGTTTGCGTCGGCTTCGAGTTCGGTCGCGATTCGGCCGGGCGGCGCTTCGGCCTGGAGCACGAGTAAGGCCTGCGCAGCGACGTCGGCCATCACCAACGCGTCGGCGAATTGATCGTCGCTCAGCGCGCCGGCCACGTCGCGATACAGGTTCAGCGCTCCGAGACGCACGGCGCCTACCTGTAAAGGGAAACCGAAGATGGCGCGGACTCCGGCATCGACCGCCGGCGGGGCAAAGGCGAACCAGCGGGGATCGTCGGGGTTGGCGAGGTCGGGTTCGAGCACGGCGTGGTCCTGCTTGTACGCGTCGACGCACGGTCCTTCGCCCAGGTCGTACTGGAGTTGCTCGATCAGCGCGCTGACCCCGTTGGTGGTGCACACCGGTCCGCGCGGCATGTCGCCAGACATCAGCATGATCCCCGCGCCGGTCATCCCGGTGACTTCTCTGCAGACCTCGCACAGTCGCCTCGTCTCCAACCCCGCCGCCCTGCCGTCGGTCAGCAGCGACAGAATTCGCACCCGTCGGTCACCGCCCACGGCTCACGCGCTCTCCACTGGGCCTCGAGCTTGGAGGCTCGGATGGCGCGGGCTGATCGGCGCGGGGGCGGCGATCAGGTGCGACTCCGCCTGCGTGGCCGGAACGGGCACGAACGATGCCAGCGCACGCGCGGCGCCGCGAATCACGACACCGTCGCCGCGGGGGGCTGCGGTTAGTTCCAAATCGCAAAGACGGAGGACGACCCGCGCGCTGTGCGAAGGCGAGCGCAGCACAAGCGTGCGCGCCTGCAATCCGAGCAGGTACCGGGCGCGCACGAGCGCGCCCACGGGAGCAGCCGCCATGAACTCCACACCACTCAGATCGACAATGACGTTGCGCTGCGAACGCGTGATCGCTTCAGCGAGCAACGCGGTCAACTCCTCAACGGTTGCCGAGTCGTGTTCGCCTGCAAGCCATATCAGGGTGTCGTCACCCAGCGTCTCCGCGTACGAATGCGTGCGCGCCCCGTCGTTCGATGCTTCGAACGGTTCCGTGGATGCCATGTCGCTCCCTGGTACGGCGTGAACACTTGGCGCTACCAGGGTCTGGAGCATCGCTCCCGGATCAATAGGTGCTGATCCACACGTGCGGGCCTTTAAGTCGTGATGCTTGCACCGTACATCCCTCGACCCCGTGCGAGACGTATGGCACCGCTCCCGTTCGCTTTCGTTCACATCGAACAACGGTTCGGTTACGTCCCACGATGCTGGTACTGTGGCATCAGCACGAGTCGAACCCTTGCGTGCTGAGCAGGCCGCATTGGCGTGCTCGGGAGCGATGCTCCAGAC
>JBEEFT010000108.1:0-9119 GCA_041166225.1 Actinomycetota bacterium
GCACGCGCAGGTGCCGGGGTGGAGAAGTGCGCTATGGCGCGTCGTGTGGCGGCCGTCAGTTCGCCTGGGCGGTGACCTCGGGTGGGCAAGCGGACGACACCGCGCGCACTGGCTACCTGTGGTCTGCACGATCGCACCGCGGGTTTTGCTGCGCTGGGCCTGGGGTCAGCTCGTGCTCTCACCGACAGTCGTCGATGATCTCGACCCGGGACTCCGCGGCCCCTTCGTGTGGCGACTCGTGCGAGGTCGGCTCGCGCGCGCCGCGAGCAGGCGGCGGTCGGTGCGCGTGATCCGGCGATTACGCGGCGATGGGCGTTAAGCCGTCGTCAGCGGGCCATCGCGACCGTGGCGGCGATGTCGACGAGTCGTCGGGCCGCACCGTCGAGGCGCGTCGCTACGTCGACGCCGAGACCGAGCTCCCATCCGGACAGCCGAGCGATCGCGGCGCAATACGGGAGGATCTGCCGAAGGCGGCGGGCGTCGGCGACGGGAGCGAATGCGTCGAGAGCGATGTCGAAAACCTCCTCCGCTTCGCAGCGCTGCAGACTGCCGTCGGCAGAGCTGTGCTTGAGGAGTACGACGCCAACGACCGGAAACCAACCGACCGCGAGGCGTTCGCTGGGCAGCATCCATCGGCCCCGAGCGTCACCCTCGATCGGCGACCCACGGCGCTCGGCGCGTGCACCGAGGTTCGGTGGAAACGCGAGACGTCGGCCGACGCCCGCAACTTCCAGCTCGGCGCCTGCGAACCGCAATACCGCGAGGTCGTCGCCGAGCACCGTCCAGCCGCTCTCCGCCGCCGCAAGTGCCACGGTCGACTTGCCGCTGCCCGTCGCGCCCATGACGAGCAGCGCGGCCGCATCCCGTTCGACGGCCGCGGCATGGAGCACCAAACGATCGTGGGCGGCCAACAGGTGAGCAATCACGGGGTGGAAGAGTCGTGCGAACCCAAGCGCGAAGTCGGCCGTGTCGCCGCCGATGTGCGCCACGCCACCCGCGACGCGGGCTCGGGTGCCGTTGGCGTACTGCAGCACGAGCGTGTCGTCGTCGGACCACACACGCATGTCGGCGTAGGTGCGGTTCGGCGGCCGCGCGGGCAACTCGGGGCCGCGATCTTCGTACCGGATGGAGACCGCCGGTGGAGTCTCCGAGGTCGCGATGCCACCGAGCAACGCGGCCACCGCCGCTGAGCGGTCGTCGCCTGACGTCTCCAGCAGCACGGGGACGTCGCCAATCTCGACGACACGACGGTCCTTGCGGGGGCTCAACCCGGCGGTTTTAGCAGGCGGCGCTGGCCTGCGCGTTGCTTGCCGACGTCGCACTGGGTGCGTAGCCTCGGTGGCCAGCCAAGGAGGCCCCCGTTGGATTACGAACCACCCGCCATTGAACGCCGCGTGCTCGCGGACAAGCCTGTGATCGAAGGCGTTACCGTCGGCAGCCCCACTACGCCAATCCCGAACCCCATCTGGGCGCGCGAAACCGACGCAACGGGGACGACGTCTTGAGCGGCGACGCCACCGAGCCTGAGTTGGATTACCAGCCCCCGACCATTGAACGACGCGCGCGTCTGGACACACCGGTGATCGAGATCACGGTCGGGAGCCCCGGACCGCCAGGTGAGAGGAATCCCATCTGGATGCGCGACACACCCGACGCAGAAGGGCAGTCGTAGCCCCAGCGGGCGCCACGATGGCGACGCGGGCAGTCTCTGCGATCCTCGAGGTCGACGCCTCGGCGTTCGGACGCGCCCTCGGTCGTGAGCCGATGGTGTTTCGTCACTCCCTTGTGGCGGACCCGGGCCTGACCATCGGGGCGATTGCCGATTTGGCCGACGGCTGGCCGGCCGCCTGGCTCGAGCACCACGGTGGCGATCTGCCCCTGCTGCTGCCGCGCGGCGATCCGCCAGTGCGGCTCGACCTCGGAGCAGGCGATGTCATTCGCCAGATCGCAGACAACCGTTGCTGGGCCGCGCTGTGGTTCACCGAACGGGTGTCTGCATACAACAACGTCCTCGACAGCTGCCTTGACCAGATCCTCCCTGTGGTCGAGCAGGCCGACGGCGTCATGGGTCGTCGGGGGGCGAACATCTTCGTCGCGTCGCCCCATGCGGTATCACCTGCGCATTTCGACCGCCATCACAACGTGCTCCTACAGGTCGAGGGCACGAAGGAGGTCAACATCGGGGTGTTCGAGGATCCGAGCGTGGCCCAAGCCGAGATCGAGGGTCACTACGGTCGCAGCCGCAACCTGAGCCGGTTGCCCGAGCACGTCACGACGTTCCGGCTCCAGCCCGGCGAGGCTGTCTACATCCCGCCGTACGCGTTCCACTGGGTGCGCGGCGGGGCCGATACGTCGGTGGCCTTCTCGTGCGGCTTCGTCAGTCGCTCCAGCGAGCGCGCCGAGGTCGTGCACACGTGCAATGTGCGGCTCCGCAAACTCGGTCTGCGGCCCAAGCCGCCCGGGTCCTCCTCACTGCGCGATGGCGCCAAGATCGCGCTGGTCCGTGGTCGTCGTGCGCTCGAGCCGGGACGAAAGACGCTCGCCGACCTCCGTGCCCGTCATCTCGCCCGCGGGTCTGCCTGACCCTCGGTCGGCAGTTCGCCGTATGGCTATGACGTTGCCCCCCACGAGGCAGCGCTACCACGTTTATGACGACAGCCGGCGTTGGGAGCGCTTTGTTTCGCGGCCTGACGACATCTTCATCTCGACTCCACCGAAGTCGGGAACGACCTGGACACAGGGCATCGTCGCGTCACTCCTGTGGCCGGGGGGAGACGCGCCTGCGCCTGCATTCGACCTGGCACCGTGGTTGGACGCTCGCATCGGGTCAATCGACGAACGGCTCGCCAGGCTGGATGCGCTGCCGTATCGGCGGCTCATAAAGACGCATAGCCCCGCCGACTGCATACCGATCTTTACCGAGTGCCGCTACCTCGCCGTCTACCGCGACGGCCGCGACGCTCTCGTTTCCTGGGCGAACCATCGGCGCAAGATGCGCCCGGAGGTGATCGAGACGCTCGACGTCGCGGCCGCCGTTGATGGTGTCGCACCCTGGCCGCCGAAGTGGGGCGGCGACATGGATCAGTTGTTCGATGAATGGGTCGACTGGGGAACGCCGATGGAGCACCTGGCGTCGTGGTGGTCGTTGCGAGACGAGTCCTTTGTGCTCCTCGTGCACTACGCCGACCTCCTTGCGGATCTCGACGGCGAGATGCGACGCATCAGTGACTTCCTCGGCATCGACGTCCCCTCCGAGAGTTGGGGCGACGTTGTCAGGCGTTGTGAGTTCGAGTCAATGAAGCTGGCCCACGAAGCGTCGCCAATCCTGTCCGACTCCTTCGAAGGCGGGGCGAACGCGTTTTTCAACGCCGGAACGAACGGCCGCTGGCGTGGCGTGCTGACCGACGCTCAGCTTCAGCGCCACGACGATCTCGTCCGCGAATTCCTTTCCGATGACGCTGCTGCCTGGCTCGAACATGGCTCGCTCGCGCTCGGCCGGCGACCGTAAGGCCCCTCGCGGGTGCGACGAGTAGGTCGTCAGAGGCGAGGGTCAACGGGTTCGCTCTCGAGCGCCAGTACGCCGAAGACGCACTCGTGCACGCGATACAGGGGCTCACCCGCGACGAAGCGCTCGAGCGACTCGACACCGAGCGCGAACTCACGCAGTGCGAGAGACCGCTTGTGACCGAGCCCGCGCGAACGGAGACGCGACAGGTTCTCGGGCGCGGTGTACTCGGGTCCGTAAATGATCCGGAGGTACTCGGGTCCGCGGCACTTGATGCCCGGTTGCGTCAGGCCCTTCGGTCCGTGGTGAATCACCTCGACTGGTTTGACGACCATGCCTTCACCACCGCGTCCCGTCATTTCCTCCCACCACGCGATTGCGGCGGACTCACTCGCCTCGTCACCGAGGTCAACCGTCGTCGTCGCCGTTGCGCGGAACGTCGTCGTGTCGACCGCGGCGAGGCGGCGAAGGATCTCCATGTGCCAGAGGTGATCACTGAACGCGTGGACCTTGCCCTCGCCGGCGAGAATTTGGAACGGGGCGAGCCGTAGGTCGCTGATCGAATTTACGGTCCAGCAGTACTGCTGGTAAGCGTCCACGAACTGCGAAGCCATCTTGCGGCGCGTGATGGCGTGATCGAGGAGTTCGCCCACGTCCGCGCCTCGCTGCAGTGCCTGTTCGAGAACCACTACCTCTGCTGGCAGTGTGGCGTTCGCCGCGGCGCCGACCGACGCGTACTGCTTGCGGAGCAGGTCTTCCGCCTTCGCCGACCACGGCAGCAGCTCCGCGTCGAGCACAAGCCAGTCGGTTTCGAGTTCGTCCCACAGATTCGCCAGCGTGATCGCGGAGCGCACGTTGGCCAGCATCGTCGCCTCGGTGGGTTCATCATTGAAGAAAGGACGGCCCGTCCGCGTGACGATCGCGCCGGCCGCGGCGCTGTCGTTCACCCCGAACCGCCGTGCTGCGACCTCCTCGTCACGGCAGACGACCACCACTGCACGAGAGCCCATGTGCTTCTCCTCGCACACGACGCGGGCTACGCCGTCGCGACGAAAGTCGGCGAAGGCTTCCTCCGGGTGCTCGAGCAGTCCCGGTCGTTCGGTTGTCGCGGTCGGCGACATCGTGGGCGGTAGGTAGACGAGCCAGCGCGGGTCCGCAGCGAAGCGACTCATGATCTCGAGCGCGGCGATCGCGTTTTCTTCGCGGATCGTGACTGTCTGGCGCAGGCGCGTGGTGATGATGCGCTTGCCGATCACGTCGTCGAGGTCGAGGTCCGTCGGCTCTCGCGTCGCATCAACCGGCGACGGCGCGAGCGGCCGCATCGGTTCCCAATAGGTCTTGCGCGCCTCAACCGACACGAGTTCGCGTTCGGGGTAGCGCAGTGCCGTCAGCTTTCCGCCGAACACGCAGCCTGTGTCGATACAGATCGTGCGATTGAGCCACGTCGCGTCGGGCACCGGCGTGTGGCCGTAGACGACCATCGCGTCGCCGCGATAGTCCTCGGCCCAGGGATACCGAACGGGAAGGCCGAACTCGTCGGTCTCGCCCGTCGTGTCGCCGTACAGCGCGAAGGAACGCACCGCCGCCGAGGCGCGCCCCTGCATGTCTTCACGAATCCCCGCGTGCGCCACGACGAGGTTCCCGTCATCGACAACAAGGTGACTCACCAGTCCGTCAATGAATCGCTCAACTTGCTTGCTGAACTCCGGCGGCTCAGCGGCCAATTGTGCGAGCGACTCGGCCAAGCCGTGGCTGACAGTGACGTTGCTGCCGCGCAGCGCTCGCAGCAGCTTTGCCTCGTGGTTGCCCGGCACGCACAGCGCGTCGCCGGCCTCGACCATGCCCATGGCGAGCCGAAGCACGGCGGGGGTGGCAGGCCCGCGGTCGACCAGGTCGCCGACGAAGAACACGCGTCGACCGTCCCGATGTCGCGCGCCACCGCCGTCGGCCGCGATCTCGTAGCCCAGCGTCGTAAGTAGATCGCTCAGCTCGTCGAAGCAGCCGTGGACGTCACCGATGATGTCGAAGGGGCCGTGATCGCTACGGCGGTCAGTCCACAGCGGGCGCCGATCGACTGTCGCTGCCTCGATCTCATCGACGCCGTTGAGGAAGTGAACCTTGTGGAAACCCTCGCGTCGGAGGCCCTTCATCGAACGGCGTAGCTGGTTCTGCTGATTACGCAATACGTGAGCGCCGAACTCACGATCGGGACGGGACTCGTTCCGCGTCGCGCACACCGCTTCAGGAACGTCGAGCACGATCGCGACGGCAAGCGTGTGATTGCGCTTCGCGAGAGCGACGAGTGACTTACGCGCTTCAGCCTGCACGTTCGTCGCGTCAATGACGGTGAGCTTGCCCGCTTCGAGTCGCTTGCTGGCGATGAAGTGGAGGACGTCGAACGCGGCGCCTGTGGCCTTCTGATCGTTCTCGTCGTCGCTCACCAAGCCACGGCAGAAGTCCGACGAAACGACTTCAGTCGGAAGGAAGTGGCGCGCCGCGAAGCTGGACTTGCCGGAACCGGAAACGCCGACCAGAACAACCAAGGAGACCTCGGGCAGCGTGATCGTCATCGGTGGAACACCGCCATCTGCGTCGGCGATCCAAGGTCGGAGTCGGAGGGACCGATCCCGGAGAAATCGACGGCGTAGCCGTGACGATCGGCAACCGCGCCCGCCCACCCCGCGAACTCTTCGCGCGTCCACTCGAAACGATGGTCGCGGTGCCGCAAGATGCCGGCCGGCATCGTGTCGAAGAGCGCGTTGTACTCGATGTTCGGCGTCGTGATGATGACGACCCGCGGTTGCGCATACGCGAAGAGCGCGCGTTCGAACGCACCGAGGCGCGGCTGGTCGAGGTGCTCGATCACTTCGACGACCGTCGCGACGTCGAAGTCACGCAACCGCTTGTCGCGGTAGGTCAGCGCTCCTTGCGCGAGCTCGACGCGTTCACGCTGGCGAGGGGCCATCGTGTCGAGGTGAAGCCGTCGGTGGGCGCGTTCGAGCGTGCGGTACGAAACATCAATCCCGAGCACGTGCTCGACCTTGGTATCGCGCAGGAGCCGCCCGATGAGCTTGCCCTCGCCGCAACCGAGATCAACGACGCGCCGCGCGCCGTTGGCGTTGACCGCGTCAGTGACCGCGTCGAGCCGTTGATCGTTGAGGCTGATTCGTTCCTCGACAACCGCTTCCTCTTCATCGTGCGCCGCCTCGACCTCGTCCACGTCTTCGGCCTCGTCAACCAGCAGCCGCGCCAGCGCGTCAGTCGTCAGACTGCGGTCATGCCGTAGGTATCGATGGGCGATCAGCTCCCGATCGGGGTGCGCACTAAGCCAGGTGCCGCCGCGGCGAAGAAGCCGATCGACCTCATCGGGTCCGACCCAGTAGTGCTTGTCGTCGTCAAGCACCGGCAACAGGATCAGCAGATGCTCAAGCAGGTCGCGCACGCGGCAAACGCCCGACAGCGACACGTCGAAGTAACGGCTGTCACCCCACTCCGGAAACGCGGTGTCGAGCGGAATCGGTAAGGCGTCGACTTCGTACCCGAGGGGTTCGAACAACCGCCGCACCACCTCCTCGCCGCCCCGACACGGAACCGCCGGCAGATGCGCCGAGAGCGCGATCGCGGCCTCCGCGAGATCGGGGCGTTCCTTGCTTCGCCCCGTTAGCGCGGTTCCGAACATCTTGTTGATGGCCGCGGACAGAAACGACGAGGCCGCGTACGGCCGGTCGTTGACGTACTGCTCCAGGGAGAAGTCGTTGCCTTTTGGCCCCTTCCGACCTCGAACGAGACCGACCGGGTCAACCTCAACCATGAGCGCTACCGAGCAGCGATCCTCGTTTGCCTCCGGGTATACGACAGTCACCTCTCCAAAGGACAACTCCGCCGTGTGCACGCGGCCCGGGTTCTTGTGCAACAGGAATCCGAGGTCGGTCGCGGGGGAATGAGTTGTGGAGATCGTGAGCAGCATGGCGGAGCTTTCCGAGGGACGTCGATCATGGACGACGTCAGTCCACGGTGCCACGAAATTGCGAACGCGCGCCGTCGGAGTTGTGGAGAGAGTTTCGTGCCGGTCTTGTGGCTGACGCGCGTCGCAATAGTTAGCGCGCGAGCGCGTCGAGCGCGCCCGTGAATGTCTCGTATTTGAAATCGAACCCGGCATCGGCGAGCCGACGCGGGATGCAGCGGCGGCCCAGTAGGGCGAGCGCGGGGTCCGTGCCGAGAAGCCGCGCGCCGAGGCGAACTAGTGGCGTGGGCGTTGGTGGGCTCCACGGGCGGTGGAGGCGCTTGCGAAGCGCGCGCATCATCTCGGTGTTTTGCACCGGGTTCGGTGCGGTGAGATGAACGACGCCATCCAGCTGCGCGTCGACAATGAAGCGCAGCGCACGCAGGAAGTCCTCGACGTGTATCCAACTGAACCACTGCGTGCCTGAGCCGACCCGGCCGCCGAGTCCGAAGCGCACGAGTCGGCTAAGCCGGTTCATCGCCGGCGTGTTTGCGTCGAGCACAACGCCGGTGCGCAGCACGACGCGCCGCTGCGCGACGGCGGGCTCGAAGGCCGATTCCCAGGCGGTTGCGACGCCCGCCATTTGGGGCGGACCAGTAGCGGCTGGATGTGATTCGTCGATGACAACGTCGCCGCCGTCGCCGTAGATCGCAAGAGTGCTCATCTGCAGCCATAGCGATGGAAGGTGACCCGAAGCGGCCGCAGCTACCAATGCCATGGTCGGCTCGACGCGCGATTGACGGAGCAGCGCGACGTTGCGCGGCGTCGCTCGCCGGTCGACGAGTTCGCCGGCGAGGTTGAGCAGGATTGCGCCGTCGAGTTCGGTTGCCCACGGCCCGACGGTGCGTCCATCCCAGCGCACTTGTCGCACAGCCGTGTCGTTGCGCGGGTTGCGGGTCAGCACAACGACTTCGGTGCCCCGCTGCGCGAAGTCGGCCGCAGCGCGGCGTCCCAACGCGCCGGTGCCGCCGGCAATCACCAGTTTCATGCCGCGACGGCGTGTGTGAGACGACCCGGCGACCAGCGGACAGCCACGTTCTGCATGAGGAACGACGGCGCGGCGGTCGCCGACGGAAAGCTCGCGATGAACGACGAGTGCGTCTCGACCTCTACCTCGACGGCGTCGCGTGTAGCCGGGACCATCATCGCGACTTCGAGATCCCCCGAGCGTCCGAGCGATAGTCCGATGTCGGCGCCGATACACGTGGCGGCGACGAACCCCGAGGCGGCGTCGAAACGCGGCGAGCCATTGCGGTACTCGACGGCGTCGATCGCCATGTCGCCGCCGCGCACACTCCAGCTTGTCGAAGTGGCGTGGTTGTCGCGGCGGATCGCGGCACGACCGAAGACGCCGGGGAATGCGCGTCCGCCCGCGGCGATCACCGTGCGCGCATTCGTGCGGCGCTCGACAACGAACACGCCGCTGGCCGTGGAGCCGTCGGCGTCCCACTCAACGGCGATGCGGTGAGCCGCAGCCAGTTGCGAGACGCCGACCGCGGCGGGCAGACCGACGGGGCGCAGCGCCGTGACCTCGAGCAGACAGCAGCCCACGACTGTGGCCCCGTCGACGACAAGAGGGCGCAAGCCAGCCGGAAGCCGCCGGGCGGCCTC
>JBEEFT010000109.1:0-25227 GCA_041166225.1 Actinomycetota bacterium
CTAAAGCGTTCCTCGAACGCAAAGCCAGCACCTGCTGCTCGCTACGCTCGCTCTCTATGGTCCTTTCTGACCGCACCATTCGCGAAGAGATCGCTGCCGGCCGCATCATCGTGGAGCCGCTCGGCGCCGACTGCATCCAGCCGTCATCGGTCGACCTGCACCTCGACAGCCTGTTCCGCGTCTTTCTCAATCACACGATGGAAGTGATCGACGTGAAGGCCGATCAAGAGGACCTCACCGAATTGGTGAAGGTGCCCGAAGATCAGTACTTCGTGTTGCACCCGGGCGAGTTCGTGCTCGGCTCAACGTCGGAACGGGTGAAGTTGCCGTCAGACCTCGTTGCGCGCATCGAGGGCAAGAGCAGCCTGGGACGGCTCGGGTTGCTCATCCATTCCACTGCCGGGTTCGTCGACGCGGGTTGGGATGGGCATCTCACCCTCGAACTCGCGAACGTCGCGAATCTGCCGATCAAGCTGTACCCGGGGATGAAGATCGGCCAGGTCAGCTTCTTCCAGATGACCACCGAAGCCGACAACCCGTACGGGTCGAAGACCGTCGGCTCGAAGTATCAAGGCCAACGCGGGCCGACACCGTCGCGCTATTTCGAGAACTGGAAGAAGTAGGCGGCGCAGACGCGAACGAACTGCGCACCGATTCGTCAGCCATGGCGGTCGGTGCGCAGTTCGTACGCGGAGCAACTGTGAGAGGCGTTCTGCTCAGCCGCCCGTTGGATTAGTCGTCGGTGCCGGAACCACCGTGGCCGGAGTCGCCGCTCTGGCCGGAGTGGCTGCTGTTCCCGGAACCACTGCTCGAACCACCGCTGCTCGAACCACTGTTGCTCGACCCGCTGCTGCTCGAACCGCTGCGAGCGGAGTCGTTTGCATCGTCGTCGACGGTGGTCGGTGTGTTCGCGACCGTGGTCGTCGTCACCTGATCTTCGTTGTCGTCGGTGGCGTCGTGGGCCTTGGTGTGACCCTTCGCATTGCCCTTGCCGTTGTTGCCCGGGCCACTGTTCGTGGTTCCACCGTTGTCGTCGCCGGCCACGGTCGTGGTGGTCGTCGCGTCGCCTTCGTGGCCGTGGTTCTGGCGGGCAGTTTCGGACACAGTCGCGCCGTGGTTGCCGTCGCCATCGTTTGACTTGTCGTGCGCCACAGCCGACACAGCAGCGCCATGCTCGCCCTCGGGGATGTGCACGCCGACGTGCTCAGCTGCGTTCGACACCGGCGTCTGCACCGGATCGGGCAGCGTGCCCGTTGCGGCGGCAGCAACGCCACCGGTCAGCACGAGAGCACCGGCCAGGCCGAGTGCCTTCGCGGTAATGAGTTTGCCGATCATGGTGGTTCTCCTAGGACGTGAGGAGATGGGGACAGGACCGTCTACTGCCGCAGCGGCCATCGCTGTGAGCAGTCCGGCATCGGGGCTCGCCGGCGTCGTCGCGCGCGCTGCGTGGAGCAGTGCGGTTGCCTCCTGATCGAGCCCTTCGAAGATCGAGTCGTTCGCCATCTCACCTCCTTCAGCGTCGGGAACCTTCATGGCGTTACAGGTTTCTCAGAAATTCGCTCGGCCAGGCGTTTCAGCCCGCGGCTTTGCAGCGTGCGGACGTGGCCCGGCTTCTTACCGAGCACTTCGGCCACTTGGTCGACGGACAGATCAGCCACCACGCGCAGCAGGATCACGTCGGCCTGGTCGGCGGGAAGGAGTGCAACGATGCGCTGCGCGGCGAGGTCACCGCCGACCGCGTCGATCACGGTCGTTTCGGGATTGTCGTCGCCCACGACCTCGAGCAGCTGGGTTGTAGTCAGCGCGCTCGTGAGCACACGGCGCTTCTCGCGGCGGCGCTCATCGATGAGGCGGTGGCGGCCGATGGTGAAGAGCCAGGCGCGAAAGTCGTCGGCGTCGCCTTCGAACCCGCGCAGCCCGGCGGCGACTGCGATCCATGTTTCGGACGCGACGTCGTCGGCGATGTCGGGTGCTTGGCCGCGCAGGTAGCGCAGCAACGCCGGTTGGTAGTCACGAAACAAAACCTCGAACGCCCACTCGCCGCCCGCTCGCGCCGCCTCGATAACCGCGCTGAACGAAGGCATGGACGAATCAAAGGAGGACGCGGGCATAGACACAATCGATCGCGGTACCCATCGACGACCCCGCTCGATAAGTGAGCGGAACGCCCGGTTAGGAGATCGAGCCGCCGCGCTCGAGGGCCTCGAGCAGGTGGATCGAGATGTCGGCCACCACGACGTCGTCGCGGCCGTGTTCCTTCACGCCATCGTCGATCATGATGTAACAGAAGGGGCACGCCGTGGCGACACGCGAGGCGCCCGTCGCCAGCAGTTCACGCGAGCGTTCGGTGTTGACCTTGGTGCCGGTGTGCTCTTCCATCCACATGCGCGCACCACCGGCGCCGCAGCACATGCCGCGGTTGCCGTTACGGGGTGCCTCGACGATGTCGACGCCCTTCAGTGAACCGATCACGCGCCGCGGCGCTTCGTAGACGTCGTTGTGGCGGCCGAGGTAACAACTGTCGTGGTACACGACGCGCTCGTCGAGCGACGCTTCGCTGACGTCGAGCTTGCCCGTCTCGATGAGGTGCTCGAGGAACTGGCTGTGGTGGACCACTTCGTAGTTGCCGCCAAGCTGCGGGTACTCGTTGGCCAGCGTGTTGAAGCAGTGCGGGCACTGCGTGATGATCTTCTTCACGCCCATCCCGTTGAGTGTTTCGACGTTCGCCCCGGCCAGCATTTGGAACAGGTATTCATTGCCGGAACGCCGCGCCGGGTCACCGGTGCACTGCTCGTTCGGTCCCAAGATCGAGAAGCTCACCCCGGCGCGCTGCAACAGCTTCGCAGTGGCCTGCGTGACCTTCTTGTTCTTGTCGTCGAAGCTGCCCGCGCACCCGACCCAGTACAAGTACTCGGCTTCGAGGGGCGACGTACCGTCGATGACGTCGATGCCCACCAGCGGTTTGGCCCAATCGGCGCGCTCGGCTTGGTTCATCGCCCACGGGTTCGACTGGTTTTCCATGCCCCGGTACGCCCCGCCCAGTTCGGTCGGGAAGTTCGACTCCATCAGCGACAGGTAGCGCCGCATGTCGAGGATCTTGTCGAGGATCTCGATGTTGACGGGGCAGATGTCGTCGCACGCCTTGCACGACGTGCACGCCCAGATCTCTTCAGGCGTGATGCGCTCGAACACCGAGTCCGACGACACCGTGAGTTCGGTGTCTTGGCCGACCACGGGCGACACCGAGCCCGAAGGATGGGTGGCGGCCATCACATGACCGACCTTCAACACAATCTCGCGAGGGTCGAGCGGCTTACCGGTGGCGTGCGCCGGGCACACCGACGTGCAACGCCCGCAGACGGTGCAGGCGTCGACGTCGAGCAACTGCTTCCACGTGAAGTCTTCGATGACGTTCGCCCCGAAGTTCTCGAGCGACGTCTCCATCAGGTTCGGCAGCGGCTTCATCGCGCCCTTGGGCCGGTCGCGATCCGACAGGTACATGTTCACGGGCGAGGTGAGCATGTGGCGCAGCTTCGTGGTGGGCAACACGATCAGGAACGTGATGAACGCGAGCGCATGCACGATCCAGAACGCCTGGTGCCAGCCCGACATGTGGGTGTTGTGCTGCACCCAGTACGACAGCGGGTAGCCCACGACCGACCACTTCTCGAAGTCGGGCCGGCCGACCAACGCGATGCGGAACGCTTCGATGCAGAAGCCGCCGATCCCGATGATGGCGAAGAGGCCCAGGATCACGACGTCTTCGGGACGGGTCTTGATGCGCAGGCGGTAGACCCGTTGGATGAACCGTCGATAGATCGCCCAACCGATGCCGATGAGGAAGCAGACGCCGGCGACATCGGCGATGAACGACAGCGCCTGATACGTGGTGCCGTGGAGGAACTTGAGCGAGCGCGGCGCTTGCTCGTTGAAGATCACGAGGTTCGTGACTGCGAACAGGATCAGGAACGGGAAGTAGATGAAGCTGTGCATGAGGCCGGCGGCGCCGTCTCGCAGCAGGGTGCGCATCCACACGCCCGAGCGGAAGGCTTCGACGCGGTGGCGGGCGTTTTTCTTGGTGGTCTTGCGGCGATCGGGCTGGCCCCGTTCCCAGTTCTGCGCGCGCAGGGAGAACAGGTAGCCCACCGCAAGGAACGCGACGGTGGTCATCGCGTAGAACGCGCCCTTCACCGCCGCCGGCACGTTCAGCAGGTCGTGGCGCGAGATCGGCGAATCGTCGTGGAAGTGAAAGTGCGCCGACGCGATACCGGCGGCGATCGTGAGCACCGCCCACCCGACCCCAAGCAGGATCGCGAGGTGGCTCGGCCGCAGTCGGCGCGATGGCGTACTGGACGACGTTTCAGCCCCGTCCAACGCCTGCGGCGCCGTCCCGGGGCGGGCCGCAGTATTCATGAATCGCTCGCCAGCTCGCTCATAGAACTGAACTTAGTTCCGAGCCCGCGCTAACCCCGCGCTCGGAGGCGGGCTAGTTCGAACCCTGATCCGATTCGGCCAAGCGCGCTGCCATTTGCGAGAGCAACTTGTGGGCCAGGCCGGGGATGCTGTCGAGCACACCCGAAAATTCGCGTTGGCCGAGCACGAGCAGTGTGGTCTCGCCGTTGGCGATCACAGTGGCGTTGCGCGGCCCGCGATGCAGGAGCGCGAGTTCGCCGAAATGCTGACCGGGACCGAGTGAGTTGAGCTTGCGTCCGTTGCGCTTCACGGTGACGCCGCCTGACAACACAAGATAGAACTCGTGGCCGGGATCGCCCTCCTTGCACAACACGGCGCCGTCGGCGACGGTCACCTCGTCGGAGGCACGGCCGATCGTCGTGAGCTCCTTCTTCGAGCACGCTGAAAACAACCGAACCCGTGCGAGTTGATCGAGCTTCGTGTCTTTCGCCACCTGCTGGCCCTCCCCATTGGCTAGTCGCCGAACGATAGCGGTCTGCATAGCTTCACGGCGTGGAAACGTGTCCGAAATGTTTCATTTCTAAGTTGCACCGGTATGGACGTGGTGCTCCTGCGGTGGCCGGCCGACGTTGATCGCCGGGACGGCTTGATAGAGGTGGGGACGGCGCGATTGCTCTTGGTCGAAGACGGCGCGGCGCCGCCGCACCCGGTGGACTGCCTCGAGGACTGGATTCGGGTACCGGCGCCCGAGCTCGACTTGCGGGCGCGGTTGGCGGCCCTCGAAGCCCGGGCGACGCGGCACTCGCCGACCGTGCCGACCCTCGACGGCGACGGGGTGCTGCGTTTCGACTCGGCGTGGGTGTCGTTGCCGCCCGTCGAGGCGCGCCTTACCGCCGCGATGGTGGCGCGGTTCGGTGCCGTCGTCGGACGCGAGGCGCTGGCGCGCGCTGGGTGGCCCGACGGTACCGCCGGTCGCAACGCGCTCGACGTCCACGTCCTGCGTCTCCGCCGCCGCCTCGCGTCGGTAGGCCTAGTAATACGGACAGTGCGCAGCCGCGGCTACTTGCTCGAAGCCGCCACGGCAGACCAGCAAGCGTCCGACGCCTAAGTGAGCAGGGTCTCTTTGTTCACGGAGTAGTCGTCGTTGAGTTCGAACACCCAGGGCACGCCGGTGGGGATCTCGAGCTCCACGATCTGCTCATCGCTGATGCGCAGGAGATGCTTGGCCAGCGCCCGCAGCGAGTTGCCGTGCGCGCCGACCAGCACGGTCTTGCCTCCGTGGAGTTGGGGCACGATCGCGTCGTACCAATAGGGCAGCGCCCGTTCGAGCACGTCTTTCAAGCACTCAGTCGAGGGGAGCAACTCGGGAGCGACGTCGGCGTAGCGCGCGTCGTTGGCCGGATGATGCGGGCTCGACGCGTCGACGGCGGGGGGAGCGACGTCGTAGCTGCGGCGCCACAACTTGAACTGCTTCTCGCCGTGCTTCTCCTCCGTCTCCTTCTTATTAAGGCCCTGCAACGCGCCGTAATGGCGTTCGTTCAGTCGCCAGTGCCGGTGGACGGGTACCCACACGCGATCGCACGCGTCCAACGCGAGATGTGTCGTGGTAATCGCGCGCCGCAATAAAGAGGTGAACGCGACGTCGACTTCGATGCCGCGCTCGCGCATCCGCTCGCCGCCCGCGATCGCTTCGGCGCGGCCTTGATCCGTTATGTCCGGATCCTGCCAACCGGTGAACACGTTGAGCAGGTTCCATTCGCTCTGTCCGTGCCGTAAGAGCACCAATTTGGCCATGGCGGCTCAACGTAATCGCCCGTACCATCGGCGGCAGTGTCGTGGCGACTGGGGCCGTACAGGGTCGACGATCGACCCTTTGCGTCTGGCGCGACTGCTGAAGTATTCGCAGCGCGTCGGGGGCGGAGCGGTTCGCGCGTCGCGATCAAAGTGCTGCCGCTGCGGACGTATCGCGAACGGGCCGAGACGGAGGCGAACAGCGCGTCGATCGCACACCCGCGTCTGTTGACCGTGCACGACTCGGTGGTCGACGAGCGTCGCGGCGTTGTCGGGCTCGTGATGGACCTGGCCGAAGACGGCGACCTGCGCTCGGCGTTGCGTGGGGGCGACGCGCCGTCGCCGATCGAGATGCTGCAGATCGGCGACGACGTGCTCGCCGCGCTCGGCGCGTTGCACGCGGCGGGCCTGGTTCACCGCGACGTGAAGCCCGAGAACGTGATGCTCGAACGTGTCGACAGTGAATTGCGCGGGCGTCTCGGTGACCTCGGCATCGCGCGTCCGGCCGACCGCACTCGCAGCACCGGATCGGTGCTCGGCACCGACCTGTACATCGCGCCCGAAGTGCACGAAGGCGGCGCGGCCTCGCCGTCGGCCGACCTATGGGCAGTCGGTTACGTGCTGTACGAAGGGCTGTTCGGTGCACCCCCGCACGCCGATGCCACCACCACGTATCAAGCCATCGGTCGCCTTCGCGCCGACGGACCCGACCGGCCACCGCAGGTTCCCGACGCGATTTGGGACGTCGTCGCCGCGTTGCTCGCGCCTCGGCCGCAAGACCGTCCGGCGTCGGCCGAGGCGGCACGCACCCTGCTCGCGTCGGCGCGTCCCGTGGCGGAGCTCGCGTCGCCCGCGCCGCAACCGTCTGGCGTGGTGCGGCCGCTGTCGCGACGCCGATCGTCGATCCGCCGCGGTGGCGGCTTCCCGCACCCGCCGATCTACGAACGCGCCGCCGGTGCCACCCGGCTGTTCGCGGGCGTCGCCGCAGCCGTGCTCGTGGTCGGCGGTCTGGCGTGGATGGGGGGCGGTCAAAGGCTGCGCTGGTTCCAAGGCGGGCCTACGGCGCTCGGCGCGATCAGCTCCATCGCGCCGCTGTCGCCCGAGTCCGATTCGGTCGTACCGACGCAGTATCACTGGCGGGTTCGCCACGGCGTGCTCAGCGGCCGGCTCGATGTAACCAACCCATCGGCCACGCCCACCGACGCCACTGTCATGCCCGAGCTGTTTCCGATGAGCGCGTCGGTCCACGGCAACTTGCCCTTGGTCGGATTCAACGGCCGCAGCGAAAAGCAGAGCGACGGCTCGGTACTGGTGCGTTTTGCGGTGCCGCCGCTCGCGCCCCGCGCCCATCACGTCGTGTCGTTCCGGCTCACGCTCGAAACACCGCGCGGCGACAAGGCCGCGCTCGACCAGCTTGTGCGCGATCGCGAAGCCGCGATCAACCGCCACGTGTTCGCGTTGAGCGACGCGCCGACCCTCGATCACTTCGTCGCCGTTGTGAACCCCGATTCGCTTCGGATCGGCCAGCAGGCACAGATCACGTTGGAAGGCTTCACCCGCGACGGGTCGATCGCACCGTCCGATCTGATGCGCGACGCGAAGGTCGAGGTGTTATCCGGTGCGACCGTCGCCCGCATTGAAGGCCTCACCGCTACCGCACTCGCGCCCGGTCGTGCGGTGGTGCGCGCCGTAGTCGGCGATCTCCAAGCCGACGCATCGATATCGGTGTCGACGCCGCCGCCCGATACCGCGCCGCCCACCACGGTAAAGAAACAACAACAGCAACCGCGCCAGAAGCCGACGTCGCGGCCGACCACTCCGGTCACGACGGTGCCGCCGGCAGAACCGCAACCCACGACCCCGGACGACGACTCGATCGTCTTGTGACGGCCACCTACGACATTGCGCTGCTGCTGGTCGCCGCTAACGGTCAGCAGCGCCCCGTCGTAGCCACCGTCGGTGAACGAGCGCGAGTTGCCGATCTGCTCGAGGCGATCGACTCGTCGTCCGCCACGCTGTTCCTCCACGACCGCGCGTTGCCGCGCGACGCCCTGCTTGTCGAGGCGGGGGTTGTGGCGGGCGAGACGCTCGGCCTCGACGCACCCGTCGTGGTGCCGTGGCGCCAACTCGGGCCCGAGCTGCGCGTAATTGGTGGTGTCGGCGCCGGGTACCGGATGCGCGTCAACGGCGCGGCGGTCGTCGTGGGACGCGACCGCGGCGCCGACGTCGTCCTTGCCTCGAACTTGGTGTCGCGTCGGCACGCGACGTTCCGATGGACCGGCGACGGATTCACCGTGAAAGACCTCGATTCACGTCACGGCGTGGTCGTCGACGGCGTGCGAACCGAGCGCGGCGGTTCTGTGTCGTTGCCGGCCTACGCCGCCGTAGTGCTCGGCGACAGCGTGATCACGATGGCACCAACGGCGCCGGCGGGACGGTGTGCGTCGGGCGCTACGCCGTTCCACCAGCCGTTCGTCGGCGGGCGCCTCGATCCGGTGGCACGACCCGACCCGATCACGGTGCCCGCGGCATCGAACGCCGGAGCCCGGCGATCGTTCGCGCCGTTTGTCGTGCCGAGCGCCGGCGCCGTCGCGTTGGCCGCCGCGGCGGGCGGCGCCCCCACGCCCGTGGCGCTGGCGGCAACGCCGGCCGCGATGATCGTCGGCCTGCTTGCCGAGCGCGGCGTCGCGGCCCGCAGCGCGCGTCGCGTCGAGCACGAACACGACACAGTGGTTGCCGAGGAAGAACGCGCCGTGCGCGCTGCGGCCGGCGCGTACGCGGCAGCGGCGCGTTCGGTGCGGCCCGACCCGGCCGCGTTGCTGTCCGCCTGCGAGCGGCACGCTCCGATCGTGTGGTCGTCACGCGCCGCGTCCTTCGTTCCCCGCGTCGGTCTGTATACCGAACCCGATGCGGTGCAACTCGACGCCGAGAAACCTGACGCCGCTCGACTGGCCGCCGCGCGCGCCGCGCACTGCGTACCCGCCGGGGTCGATTTCGCCGCCGGCCCGGTCGTCATCGACGGACCCGACGAGGTTCTCGACGCGCTCACCGTGTGGCTGGTGGCACAAACCGTCGCGCTCGTCGGTCCCCACGAACTCGACGTTGTGGTGGTCACCGATTATCCGGCGCGGTGGGCGTGGACCGCGTGGTTGCCCCATACGCGCGGGACGGTCGCAGTACTCAACGGGGCCGCATCGCCAGCCGCGTTGCCGGGGCCGGCGGCACCACTGCGACTGCTCGTGCTCGACGGTCCTACTTCCACGGCGTGGTACCAACCGACGTCTGCGCCGAACGCATGGCAGTTGTGGCGCGTTCGACGTCCCGGCGCGGCCCCCGCGCACGCAGCCACCGTCGTCACAGCCACCGGCGAAACGTCGGGCCGTATCGATTCCTCAACGGGGACGATTGCAAACGTCCGGCTCGACGCCCTCGGCGCGCCAGATGCGTTTGCGTCAGAACTCGCGTTGCATCTGTCGCGGCTGCACAGCCCCCTCGCTGCCGGCACAGCGACAACCGACGAGGTGGCGCTGTCTGAGCTAATGCCGTCGATCACGCGCGCATCAGAACTCGTGCCGCAGTGGCAGAGCGCCGCAAACGAGCTCGAAGTCGTCGTCGGGCGCAACGACGTCGGTCCGCTGCGGGTGGCGCTTCGCGGTCAGAACAGTCACGTGCTCGTCGCCGGAACAACCGGGTCGGGCAAAACCCGGCTGCTCGAAACCCTCGGGGTGAGCGTCGCTGCTGCACACTCACCGGCGCACTTGAACCTGCTCGTAATCGACTTCAAGGGCGGCAACGAACTTTCCGCTATCGCGTCGCTGCCGCACTGCGTCGGACTGGTGAGCGACCGCGACATGGCCGAAGTCGACCGGGCGCTTGCCGCGCTCACGCGCGAACTCGCGCGGCGCGACGAACTGTTCGCGAGCGCCGGCGCGACCGACCTCGACGACTACACGACCAAAACCGGGGCGGTGCTGGCCCGGCTGCTCGTGATTGCCGACGAGTTCGGGCAGTTCCGCCGCGACGACCCGCTCGGCCAACGCGTCAACACGTTGCTGCGCATCGCGGCACAGGGCCGATCGAAAGGCCTTCATCTCGTCCTGGCCACGCAGTCCCCGTCCGTCGACGTAACCCCGGAGATCCGCCAGAACGTCGGCGTTCGGATGTGCCTGCGGGTGGCCGAGGCGGCCGAGAGCGTGGCGGTACTCGGCGTGCCCGACGCGGCCGCGCTCACGCAACCGGGGCGCGTGATCATTGCCGTCGACAACGACCTGACGGTCGGGCAGGTGGCGCTCGCCGGCGCGCCCGGCAACGGCCCGTCCGATCGTGTGATCGTGCGCGATCTGTTCGACGCCGCGACGCGCCGCCATGACGCGGAACACGAAACACGCGCGCCGTTGCTTCCCGCGATCGCCGAAGCAATGCGCGCCGCGACCAACGCCGCGGGTGCCTTCGCCCGCCCGCTCCTGCGCCCACCGCTGCGCGACCGAGTCGACCGCCGCGACCTGGCTGGAGCGAAACGATCCTGGACCGCGGCGGGATTCGTCATCGGAGAGCGGGATCGTCCGGGCGCTTCCGATGCCGCACCGCTGACTTTCGATCCCGCCCGCGACGGCGCAATCACATTCGTCGGTGGGCCGCGTTCGGGCCGCACCGAGGCGCTGTTGTCGCTGGCCGAGGCGGCGCGTGACCAGAGCGACGGTGCGCACCCCGTCGCGGTGCACGCGATCGACTGGGCTGGCGGGCTCGCCGTACTAAACGGTGCCGACGGTGATGCGGGTGTCGTGCGCCGCGGCGACACCGAGCACCTCCGGCGCGTCGTCCGATGGCTCGCGACCGACGGCATCGACGGCGTCACGCGTCTGGTGCTCGTCGACGGGCTCGACGCGCTCTTCCGCGACTTGCGCGAGATCGACGGCGGCGCGTTCGCCTCGTTCGTGGCCGACGTTCTCCAAAACGGTCCGCGTCGCCGCGTGCACGTGGCGGCGACCGTCGACGCCGGCGCTTTGCTCACGGGCGGAGCGCTGTTGGCGGGCCGCCGTGTTGTCCTGCCCGTCGACGACGCGGCACTCGCGCTCGCGTCGGGGCTGCC
The DNA here is from genome assembly GCA_041166225.1 of Actinomycetota bacterium. Taxonomy (GTDB): domain Bacteria; phylum Actinomycetota; class Acidimicrobiia; order Acidimicrobiales; family JACCXE01; genus JACCXE01. Next base: position 11,294 of record JBEEFT010000109.1, read on the forward strand.
GCCACGCCGGGTTCGCTTGCCCGGTCGCGCCATAGTGATGCCCGACGGCGACGAGGTCCACATTGGGCTCGCCGGCCAACCAGCCCGCGGGCGACGCGCCGCAGGTTCGATCGCACCGATGCCCGCCCGCGTCCGCGTTGACGATCTGCCGGCGGGGGCGGCGGAGCACTTCGTGCTTGGCGTCGGCGGCGACGCCGCGCTCGAACCCGTCGCGGTAGATCTCGACGCGTTCGGACCGGTCGCCGCCGTGATCGGGCGCGCCGGTAGCGGGCGCTCGACCGCACTCGAGACGATCGCCGCCACGTACACGGGCACCCGCACAATCGTGCGCATCGGCCGCAACCACGCCACCGACTGGACGCCCGCGGCCGGCGCGCCCGCGCTCGTGCTGGTCGACGACGCGGCGCGCGCCGCCGCATCCCACGCCTGGCTTCACGCTTCGGACATCCCCGAACAGCTCGAGGCCGCAGGTCACGTGCTCGTGGCCGCGTTCGAACAGTGCGACCTGACGGGTCTCGGCTACAGCCACTGGTTGATGCGGCGGCCGGTCCCTGGTCTCCTCCTGTCGCTCGACGCGACCGCCGATCGGGTGATCGCGGGTGAACGCCTCGGCTTCCACCCGCCCACCGACCTGCGGACCGGCCCGCCCGGCCGGGGCTGGTGGTGCCGCCGCGGTCACTCGACGTCGGTTCAGGTCGCGACAATTAATTAGTCCTTCGATCACGACAAGCGTCGGCACACAGCGATACGTTCCCTTCATGCGTTGGCGACCGGTTGCTGCAGCAGCAGCCGGCGTGGTCGCGGTGGTCGGTTTGAGCTCGCACCGGGCCGCGGCCGACACGGGTGACGACGCAGTCGACCCGGCAACACCGACGTCGACCACGACCCCTCCGGCCGCCAATCCGCAACTCGACGCCCGGGCTGATCGACTCGCGAAGGCCGCCGCCTACGGCGCGATCGCCAATTCGCTGCCGCACCCAGCACCGGTCGAGGAAAAGACCAAACCCGCAGCCGACATCGCCGTTACTCCCGTCGCCGCGCCCGCCATCGCCCTCGGCGACGAACCCTCCACCACCGAGTTGCTGCGCCTTTTGCGTAACCCCGGTGGACAAACCACAGAAAGTCGGCCGAAGCCCGTCGGCTCGGGCGGAAACGTCGCCGCCGCTCGGGCCGCGATGGCCCGCGACGGGGCCGGTTCGGTCGGCTCGACGACGGCTGCGGGCGCGGCCGCCGCCCCGCCCGCGGCGCCGGTCGACGACCAGTCGCCCTCGAAGAACGGCACCCCAGCCGGCGCGACCTACGCCACCACCACGGGAGCCAGCACGAATTCGTCGACCGGGGCCTCGCTGCCGTCGGTCGGCAACGGCGGCACGGCCGACCAGTGGTGGCCGGCGTGGGCCGAACAGATCGCAGACGCGCGCATCGCCACCCAGTGGCGAGCTAACCAGGTCCGGGGTCCACCTCCGGGCGTTGCGTCTGCACTCGGCAACGATGGCCGCACCACGATCTATCAGGTGTCTGTCGTGAAGGGGAGGGACGGCTTCGAGGTGGGCATCGCCATCCAACACGCCGACGTCAACAACGTCGGTATCGCGGAAGCTGATGCCCTGGGCTCGGGGTCCGCCACCGCAACCGGCGACAAGGCACGGACATCGATTTACCAAACGACCGTGGTCGTCCAGCGGGGAACAGGAACCGCCAGCGTCGAACAGACAGCGCACGTCGACAATCTCGGACACGCAGTAGCTGCTTCAGCGGGCAGCGCGGATGCGAGTGCGGTCGGCAATGCGTCGTCTACGAACGTCAACCAAACGGCGGTGGTTCTCCTACTCGGGTCCGGTGATGCGCAAGTGAGCCAAACGGCTGACGTGACGAATGCCGGTGGCGCCATCGCGGTGGCCACCGACACCGACTCCTCAGCAGTGGGTTCCACTGCGACCACCGACGTGAGTCAGACCGCCGTGCTCATCGTCCACGACGACGATGTGTCCGTGAACCAGACGAGTTCCACCACTAACACCGGCGGCGCCATCGCCTCAGGCGGCAGCGCAAACGGCAACAGCACCACCAACGGGGTCAGCCAGGTGAGCGTGATCCACTAAACGAACTTGAAGTGCGATGTGAGGGCGGCCCAGTACAGCGGCCGCCCTCATCGCGTCCCGGGACGTAACCGATGGAACGCGTTTTGAAAAGGGCCGCCCACTAACTTCGTCGCGTGCCGAATAACAAGCGGGGCCGCAGCGGGATCTCGAAACAGGAGCGCCAACTCCGCCAGAAGCAAGCCCGAGTCGCACACACGGAACGCAAGCGGCGGCGGGGCTTCCTTTACTTCGTGAGCATGGGAATCGCTGGCGTGCTCGTCGTCTTCGGGGTCACCACCGGCAACTTCCGCGGCAAGAACAACAGCACCCAGACCACGGCTACCACCTCGGTCGGCGACGTCAGCTGCCCCCGGGCGGACGGCTCCTCGCCGCGCAAGCTCATCTTCGACCACGCCCCCGGACGTTGCATCGACGCCACCCGCACGTACGTCGCGGTGATCAAGACGACCGCCGGAACCATGACTGCGGAACTGCACCCGGACCGCGCCTTCAACGCGGTGAACAACTTCGTGTTCCTGGCCCGCTGGCACTTCTACGACGGGCTGCCCTTCCACCGCGTTCTGAAAGACACCTTCGCCCAGACCGGCGATCCCGTCGCCCCCGGTATCACCGGCCCCGGCTACGAGTTCAAAGACGACGGGCTGCCGAACGACTCCACGGCCTACGTGCCCGGCGCGCTCCTCTACGCCCACGAGGCGGCGAACCAGAACGGCAGCCAGATCCTGCTGATCCTCGGTCCGGGCGGCGCCACCCTCAACCCGACCTTCCCGCTGTTCGGGCAGGTCGTCAAAGGCCTCGCCGTTTTGGACAAGCTGAACGCGGGCGCGGGCGACACGACCTCGACGCCGAAGATTCGCTACAACATCATCAGCATCGACGTCAGCGAAAAGACAGACTCAGCCAAATAGTGGCCGAGTAGCGGCGTATTCGCACGCTGCGTGAACCCTCAACCTCATCTATACCTCTGGTTGAGGGTTGTTTCTCGGGTCTGTTGATGCCTTTCGTCGCCTTTGGAACACCGAGGGTGTTTGACTGCCACCGTCCGTGCAACTAAACCTTCACCGCCGACACGCGCGCCCTCTGTTCAGCAGGGCCGGTGTGGGGTCAGGCGGATTCCGCCCTCCTTCCGAAGACAGTGCTTCGGGCATCGCTTTACCCAGCAACAAAGCCGCGTCGTTTCGGCGCGGTCTCTATCCAAAACACAACCAACCAAACGAAAGGAGGTGAGAAATTGGTTACGAGCAAAGAGAGGACTGGCTCCAAGACTGGCGCCATTGCCCTCCTGTTTTCCTCAGCGGTGATGCTATTTGTCCTGCTGTTCGCCGGAACTGCGTCTGCAGATCAAGACGCAACGTCCTCGAACACAGGCGTTGGTGCTGCCAACACGGGAACAAACGGGGGAACGGGTAATGGCTCCGACAATGGGGCTTCAGGCAACCAGACAGCAGCAGCTACTGGTGGTGGTTCCGACGCAGCGGCTCCCAATAGTGGGACCGCGGGTAACACGTCGAATGGCAGCGCATCCGTGAAAACGGGCGACGCCAACGCGACGGGTAACGCAGCGACGAACAACACCCAGCAGACAGTTGTGCAAGGTCATAACGGCGCCGTAGTCATCGTCGACCAGAACGCAACGATTACCAACACTGGTGTTGGTATCGCGAACACTGGCGGCAATGTGACTGTCGGCAACGGATCGACCAACACGGCTGGCAACACGCAAAACGCGACAGCAACTGGTGGAGCGACTGGCGACTCGGTGGCGTCGAATAACGGCGCAGCTCGGAATAACTCTGGCGGCGACGCACGTATTTCTACGGGCGACGCAAACGCAACAGGGTCTACTTCGAACAACACCGTCAACCAGACGTACAACGGTTCATACTCCGGACTCGGCGTTGTCGTGCTAGTCGATCAAACTGCGACTGTCACGAACACAGGTATTGGCATTGCTAATACGGGTGGCAACGCCGCTGTCGGCAACGGCTCGACGAATGGTGCTTCCAACGATCAGACGTCGAACGCTTCCGCCGGACTAGGAGACACCGTTGCATCCAACAACGGAACTGCTACGACGAACTCGGGCGGGTCTGCCGGCATCATTACCGGCGACGCAAACGCAGTCGGCAACGCAGCGACGAACAACATCAGTCAAGTCGTGAACGTGAATGCGCAAGGGTCGTTGGGATCGATCGTTTTGGTCGATCAGAACGCTGATGTGAACAACACCGGCGTATCCATCGCAAACACAGGGCTGAACTCTGCAGTTGGGAACTTGTCGGATTCGACAACGAACAACATTCAGGGAGCTGTATCTGGTGCTGGTCCACCGGCTGGTGACGATTCCGTTGCATCTAACGACGGAACGGCCACCGCTGAAAGCAATGGCACTGCCGACATCACCACTGGCAACGCCACTGCGGCCGGTAATCGCTCCACCACCAATCTCACCCAGGCTGTCAACGTGGACACGACTTCTTCGGGAATCGTTCTCACGGATCAAGCAGCCACTGTCAACAACACCGGCGTCGCTATCGCGAACACTGGCGGCAACACCGCAGAGGGCAATACCTCTTCGAGTGATGCCACCAATCGTCAGCGCGCCAATTCCACCTCGACGGGCGACGACACTGTTGCGGCGAACTTCGGTTCCGCTGTCTCCAACAGTGACGGCTCTGCGTCCATCGATTCCGGCAACGCAAGCGCTATCGGAAATGCGTCCACGACCAATGTCACCCAGACGGTTAACGCGAACACCAATGGTGGATTCGCGCTTCCCAGTCAGTCGGCTGAGGTCAACAACACGGGCGTCGGTATCGCTAACACTGGCCTCAACACGGCCACCGGCAACGACTCGGTCAACGACAGCACGACGCGTCAACGCGCCCGTTCTGCCTCGGCCGGCGACGATGCCGTTGCTTCAAACTTCGGTGACGCGACGACCACCAGCAATGGTTCGGCCGACGTGACCACCGGTAACGCCAATGCAGTAGGTAACGACTCGGCTGCAACCACGAACGTCGCTCAGACCGTTGACACCCATGGTGTCAATGCCGTCCTGGCCGACCAGAGTGTCACTGCAACCGATAACGGTGTCGCTATCGCGAACACTGGTCTCAACGGTGCGACCGGCAATACGTCGGACAACACCGCCACGACCCGTCAGCGTGCGCGCATCGGGACTGTCTCCGGTGATGACACCGTAGCCAGCAACTTCGGCGACTCCACCACGAACAGTGATGGATCCGCCAGCATCACCACCGGCAACGCCAATGCTGTTGGCAGCGCCGCCCACACGAACGTTGCTCAGTCCGTCGACGCCGGCTCCGCCGGTGGTTTCGTGCTGACCGGCCAGACTGTGGATGCTTCAAACACGGGTGTTGGCATTGCCAACACCGGTCTGAACACTGCCGTTGGCAATGATTCAGACAACACGTCGACCACTCGCCAGCGTGCGCGTATCAACGCTCCCGCGACGGATGACGAAGTAGCGGCGAACTTTGGTTCGTCGTCGTCTACCAGCGATGGCTCGGCCGATATCCGCACCGGGAACGCTTCCGGTGTTGGTTCACGTTCGACCACGAACGTGGCCCAGACGGTTGACGCGAACGGCGCAGGCTTCGTCCTGCCCGATCAGTCGGCGACCGTGGACAACACCGGCGTTGGCATTGCCAACTCCGGCGTGAACACCGCAACAGGCAACACGTCGTTCAATGACGCATCTGTCACGCAGCGCGCTCGCGTTGCTGGCGGCGGTGTCACTGGTGACGCCGTTGCTAGCAACGACGGTACTTCCACGACTTCGTCGAACGGAAGCGCCAACATCCGTACGGGCGACGCCGATGCCATTGGCAACGACGCTGCTTCTACGGTGAACATCGCGCAGGTTGCCAACGCCGATGGCGCTGGCTTCACGCTCGTTGATCAGGAAGCTGATGCTTCCAACACTGGAGTCGGCATCGCCAACAGCGGCCTCAACACCGCCACCGGCAATGACAGCTTCAACACTTCAGACGTAGACCAGGGCTCGCTCGCGAGCGCAACTGGTCGCGTTGGCATCGCCGGTGACGCTGTTGCTTCTAACAACGCCACCAACAACACCAACTCCAACGGTTCGGCCAACATTGTCACTGGCTGTGCCTGCGCGGTTGGTAATGCTTCGACCACCAACATTTCGCAGACCTCTGATTACAACGGTGGCGGTTTCGCCTTCGTCGACCAGAGCCTGTCGAGCACCAATATTGGTGTCGCAGTAGCTAACAGCGGCCTCAACACTGCTACCGGCAATAGCTCCTTTAACGACTCCACTGTCGATCAAGACAGCGCAGTCACCGCCGGCAGCATCGTGGGGGACGCGGTTTCCGTGAACTCGGCAACCAGCAACAACACCACTGACGGTTCGGCTTCGATCACCACTGGTGACTCGGTCGCGACCGGCAACATGAGCACCAGCAACCTGAACCAGGTTTCCGCCGCCAGCATCACCGGCAGCGGTTTCGTTCTTACGGATCAGGAAGCAACCGAAGCGAACACTGGCGTTGGCGTTGCCAACTCCGGTCTCAACTTCGCCACTGGGAACGATTCGACCAACACCACTGATCTCGATCAGGACAGTGCGGTCGCCGCTCTCACCATTGGCACGCTCGCCGATCCGGCGAACCTCGTTTCGTCGAACACGAGCGCGTCGAGCATCAACAGCAATGGCTCCGCCCGCATCATTACGGGTGCTGCTTGCGCTACTGGTAACCAATCGACCACGACCCTCAACCAGGTTTCCGCTGCTGACATTTCTGGCAGCGGTTTTGTCCTGGCTGATCAGACCGCGGGCGTAGAGAACACCGGCGTTGGCGTTGCCAACTCTGGTCTGAACTTCGCGACCGGTAACGAAGCGGATTCCACGAATACGCTTGATCAGGATTCGTTCGTCGGTGCGTTGGGTCTTTTTGCTAACGACGTTGTCGCAGCAAACACGGCCAACGACAGCATCAACTCGGATGGCGACGCCAGCATCACCACTGGTGATGCTCTCGCTATCGGCAACGACAGTGGTCACACCACTGTTCTCAACCAGGTCGCCGATGCAAACATCGACGGTTCTGGCTTCGTCCTGAGCGATCAGGAAGCAGGTGTAAGCAACACCGGTGTTGGCATCGCCAACTCGGGTGTGAACTTCGCTACCGGCAATACGTCCACCAACACCATCGACGATCCTTCGCAAGATGCGGTCGTGGCTGGTCTCGGACTGTTTGCCGACGACGTGGTGGCCGATAACACGGTCAACGCGGCGAACAACAGCGACGGTTCTGCTTCGATCACCACTGGTCAAGCGATCGGTACCGGCAATACGTCGACTACCACGCTCAACCAGGTTGCAGACGCCAACATCTCCGGCGCGGGCTTCGTGCTGACGGATCAGGCTGCTGAGGTCAACAACGCTGGCGTCGGTATCGGCAACAGCGGTTTCAACGCAGCAATCGGCAACGACTCGGACAACACCATCTCAGATGGTGACCAGGACGCATTAGTTCTTGGTTTCCTCGTGCTCGCTGACGATGTAGTAGCGGCCAATACGGCCACGCTTGCAAACAATTCCAACGGTTCGGCCAGCATTACCACTGGCCTTGCTGGCGGCGCAGGTAACACCTCGTCCACTGATCTCACGCAGGTCGCCGACAGCAATGTCGCCAGCGGCTTCGCTTTGAACGGTCAGGGCGCGACGGTGAACAACCTCGGTGTCGGCATCGGCAACAGCGGTTTGAACCTTGCCGTTGGTAACGACTCGACCAACGCAGTCGACTTCGACGACGACGCCTTCGTTTTGGGCTTCGGCGTCTTTGCAGACGACGTTGTGGCGAGCAACACACTTTCGGCTGGCAACAACTCCGACGGGTCGGCAACGATTCGCACGGGTGCTGCCACCGGATTCGGTAACACGAGCACCACGATCCTCCAGAGCGTCATCGGCGGCGACATCGCCTCCGGTTTCGGCCTGGGTGACAACGATGCAACGGTTACGAACACTGGTATTGGTATTGCCAACTCAGGTCTCAACCTGGGCACCGGCAACACCTCTGACAACAGCATCGACACGACGGACACGGCTTCGGCCTCTGGTTTCGTCGTTCTCGCCGATGACGCTGTCGCCAACAATGCCCTGACCGAGACGAACAACTCGGACGGCACTGTTGACATCACTTCCGGTGATGCCTACGCGCTGGGCAACCGCTCGGCCACCGGCATCGTTCAAGGCGCCTCCGCCTCAGTGAATGATTTTGGCTTGGACGATTCCACTGCCACGATCACGAACTTCGGCGTTGGTATTGCCAACACGGGGCTCAACCTCGCTGCCGGGAACACGTCGACCAACGCGACCACCAACACCACCACCGCTACGGCGCCTGGTGGCATTGCGGTCAACTCGGCCGACCTGAGCAACACCTCCGACGGCTCCGCGACTGTCCGCACGGGCAACGCGATCGCCTTCGGTAACATTGCGTCCAACGCGACGTGCCAGGGAGTCAATTTTGGCCCCGGGTGCCCGCAGCCGACGCTGCCGCCGCTGCCCCTTCCTTCTTTCCCAACGGCTACCTGCCATTGCAAGAAGACGGAAGTGGTTCCGCCCGTCGTCGTTCCTCCGGTTACGACGCCGCCCGTGGTACCCAGCGGTACTCCCGTCAGCCATCCGACGCCTCGTGGCTCGGTGCTGGCCCGTACCGGCGTGAATACGCAAGCTGAGCTTCTGCTCGGCCTGCTGCTTCTCGCCATCGGTGCTCTCCTTCGACGGAGGGCTCGCACGGCGTAGGTGATCACACCAACGCTGTAGGAGAGGGGGTGGCCTTCGGGCCACCCCCTCTTCGCGTCTCCTTACCCGGGCGGGCACCCCGCAGGCCCTCGATCGGTCTTATGAAACGACGCGGCTTTGCAGCCTCGAACTACGCCGAATCGGGCCAGAAGACGCGACTTTGTCGCCGAGGCGGCAAAGCCGCGTCGTTTCTTCAGACCGATCGCCTCCTCCGCAACGTGGGGGCCCCTCGCTTCGCTCGCCCCACGGCGGCCGTAAGTTGTTGTCAGCATGAGTGAACGCATCGGCGACGGGGTGGTACAGATCGACACGTTGCTGGGCGGCTGGACGCAGGTCACGGCCGGCTACCTCGTCGAAGGGCCGGCTCCGGTGCTGGTCGAGACGGGAAGCCAGTCTTCGGTGCCCCAACTGTTGGCGGCGCTCGAGGCGCTTGGTGTCGGCGCCGACGACTTGGCCGGGATCGCTGTCACCCACATCCATCTCGACCACGCCGGCGGGGTGGGCGACGTGGCCCGCGCGTTTCCAAACGCCACGGTGTACGTCCACGAAAAGGGTGCCCGGCATCTGGCGGATCCCACCAAGCTCGTGAACTCGGCGTCGATGGTCTACGGCGACCTGCTCGACACGCTTTACGGGCGGCTTGATCCCGTCGCCGCTGAGCGCATCCACGTGCTCGAAGACGGCGAGAACATCGAGGTCGGCCCGGGCCACACGCTGACGACCGTCGACTCGCCGGGCCACGCCAAGCACCACTTGGCGCTGCACGACTCGAACAGCGGCCTGCTCTTCGTCGGCGACGCAGTCGGTGTGCGGCTGCCCGACGCCGGCGTGCTGCGACCGGCCACACCGCCGCCCGACTTCGATCTCGACCAGGCCGTCACGTCGCTGGCGAAGTTCGCCGCTCGCCAGCCCACAGGCATAGCGCTCGCGCACTACGGCCTCGTCCCGGATCCCGAGACCGTCTGCGAGGAAGCCGAAGAGATCCTGCGGTCGTGGGCCGAGGTCGCCGAGCGCGCGTGGCGCGCCGGCGAGGACATCGCCGCGGCACTGGCCGCCGCGTTTTCGAGCGAGCTCGACGACGTTCCCGCCGAGCACCGCGAGAAGCTCGAGACGCTCAACGGGGTGCACTCGAACGCGGCGGGATTCCGTCGGTGGCTCGAGACGCGGCCGCAGGTGCACACCCACGGCGACGGCACCACGCACACGCATTAGATGCCAGCGATCGAAGCAGTGATCTTCGACTGGGGCGGAACCCTGTCGCAATGGGCCAGCCAGGACGAGGTCGACACGCTGTGGCGTCCCGCGGCCGAGGTGCTTGGTGCCGACAGGGCCGACGAGATCCACGAGGCGCTGCTCGAGGCCGAGGGCGCGACGTGGCAAAAGCTGTCGGGCGGCCAGGAGTCGGCGCGGCTCAACGAGATCGTGGCGGCGGCTGCGTTAAGCGCCGGGCTCGCGAATGTCGACCATCTGCACGGCGACGCGGCCCGCGCCTACCTCGACGCATGGACGCCTCTGATCACGCACCACCCCGACGCGCTCCCCGTGCTCGCCGCGTGCAAGTCGATCGGGCTGCGTACCGGGCTGCTGTCGAACACGCACTGGCCCGCGGAGTTCCACAACATGCTGCTCGAGCGCGACGGCCTGGCCGAGTACCTCGACGCGTGCGTGTACTCGTGTGATCTCAGCCATATGAAGCCTCACCCGATTGCCTTCCGAGCGGTGCTCAAGCAACTCGGTGTCGCGCCGGGCAAAGCGGTGTTCGTCGGCGACCGCCTCCACGACGACATTTTCGGGGCGCAACAAAGCGGGATGCGCGCCGTGTACGCCACCCATGGGATGGCCGACGACTTCGACGTCACCCCCGACGCCGTGATCCATTCACTGAGCGAGTTGATCCCGATTCTTGACGGCTGGCTCGACTTGGGCTGAGGTGAAAGGGCCTGGAAGTATGGGCCCATGCGCAAGTTCCTCATCGCCGTTGCTTCAGTCGGTCTCCTCGCGGGCGCGGCCTGTGGGGGCGGGGGTGGCAACAAGTCAACCGACAAAACCGATAAGGGCGGGTCGACTCCGGCCGCGGTTGTGAAGTCCGAAGGCACCACGTGGAGCCCCGACGACGTCACGGTCAAGGCGGGCGACACCGTCGAGTGGCAGGTCAACGGCAGCATCGTGCACGACCTCAAAGGCGATGAAGGCATCAGCCACAAGGCCGGCTCCAAGTTCACCCAGACCCACACGTTCAGCCAGCCCGGAACCTTCAGCTATCAGTGCACGATCCACCCCGGCATGACGGGCACCGTCACCGTTTCCTAGTAATCGCCATCGAACCGGAGGTTCGACGGCGAGCTTGAAGGACGCCGCCTTCGGCGACGGCTGGCTGTGGCCTGCGGACCGAGCAAGTCGGATCCTCCGGCGCGCCCGTAGCCGTGACTTCACCTCTGATTTTCTCGCGGTTGAGCTAGTTCGTGGCCAAGCGCTCGATGAGTTCGGCGTAGAGGCCGCCCTCGGTCATCAACTGTTTGTGGGTGCCGCGCTGGATGATCTGGCCCGCGTCGACCACAAGGATCTGATCGGCGTCGTGAATCGTGGAGAGACGGTGCGCGATGACGATTGCCGTGCGGTCGGCCAGCGCTTCGTTCAGCGCGTCTTGCACGAGCGCTTCGGTTTCCGCGTCGAGGTGGCTCGTGGCCTCGTCGAGAATCACGATGGCGGGGTCTTTCAGCAACAGGCGGGCAATCGCGAGCCGTTGCTTCTCGCCGCCAGAAAGCCGGTAGCCGCGCTCGCCGACCACGGTGTCGTAGCCGTCGGGCAGGCTGGCGATCACGTCGTGAATGCGCGCCCGCCGGCACGCCTCGTGCAGCTCCTCGGTGGTGGCTTCGGCCCGGGCGTAGTGCAGGTTGTGGGCGATCGTGTCGTGGAACAGGTGCGGGTCTTGGGTGACCACGCCGATGGCACCTCGCAGGCTGGCCAGGCTCAACGAACGCACGTCGAACCCGTCGACCTTCACGGCGCCCCCGGTAACGTCGTAAAGGCGCGGTAACAGGTTCGCCATCGTGGTCTTGCCCGCACCCGACGGGCCGACCAATGCGATCAACGCGCCGGGCTCGGCCACGAACGACACGCCGTGGAGGATCTCAGCGCTCGGCTCGGTTGACAACGGCGACTCGCCGTCGCCCTCGAGCGACGCGACCGAAACCGTCGACGGCGCCGGGTAACGGAATACGACTTTGTCGAACTCGACTTTGCCCCGGCAGGCCACGAGCTCGGTTGCGTCGGGGGCTTCGACGATCGACAGCGGCGCGTCGAGGATCTCGAAGCAGCGCTCGAAGCTCACGAGCGAGCCGAGCAGGTCGACTCGCGCGCTCGCGAGATCGGTCAGCGGCGAATACAGGCGGCTCACGAGCAGGGACAACGCCACGAGCGCGCCGATCGACAACGAGCCGTGGATCACGGCGCGGGCGCCGAACCAGTAGACCGCGGCGGTACCGAGCGCGCCGACGAACGTGAGCGCGGCGTAATACAGCCGGCTCGCCATCGCGAGGCTGAAGCCGGTGTCTCGCACCGCGCCCGCCGTCTCGGCGAACATGTCTCGCTCGCTGCGGCCCCGGCCGAACAGCTTCACGAGCAGCGCGCCGCTGACATTGAAGCGCTCGGCCAGCGTGCCCGACATCGTTCCCTGCAACTGCATGCGCTGGCGGTTCAGCGTGACGATGCGGGGGCTGAGCGTTTTATCGATCACCACGAGCAGCGGCATGATCATCAGCGACGCGAGCGTGACCGCGACGGACTGCGACACCATCGCCAGCAGCACCGTGATGAGCAGCCACACGTCGCTCCACACCGTGGCGATCGTGCCGACGGTGGCCTGCGCGCCGACCACGTCGGAGCTCATCCGGTTGAGGAGCGCGCCGGTTTGCGTGCGGGTGAAGAACGCCAACGGCAACTCTTGGCCCCGCGTGAACATCGCCATGCGCAGGTCGAAGATGAGGCCTTCGCCGATGCGCGCGCCGAACCACCGGGTGACCGAGCGCAGCGCGGTTTCACCGAGCGCGGCGGCCACGGCCAGGCCGAACAGCAGGTTGACCTGCCCGATGTTCTTGTTCGGGATGGCGCTGTCGATCAGGCGCTTGAAGATGAAGGGCGACGCGATTGCCACGAACGACGTGACGGTGATCGTGACCAGGTACAACACGAGCATCGTCCGGTACGGCTTGGCGAAGCTCCAGGCGCGTTTGAGCGTGGCGCGATCGACCTTGGCGGCCTGATCGCGACGGGCCAGCTTGGCCATCGGCATCATTCGTTGCGGGTGCATCCGAAGTCCAGGGTACCGATGGGGTGCGCGCCGGCTTTCCGGAGCCTCCCGCCTACGATCGCCCGCCGTGAAGCGCGCGCTCGTTCTGTGTTCCGTGCTGGCGCTGTTCGGGGCTGGAGCGTGCGGGAGCAGCAGTGGCAAGAGCCGCGACGCCAACGCGGCCGCCCGCTCCGCGACCACCGCTCCTACGCCGACGCCGGCGGCCCAGGCGCTCAAGGTGTGGCAGACAAAGCCACCCTGGCCGCTGGCCGACCGGCAAGCCGATCGCATCGCGGAGGCGGGGCTCCCGACGCTGACGGCGGAGGGGTCGCACGTTCATTTCCACGCGCATCTCGACGTCTTCGACAACGGCGAGGCCGTGAAAGTGCCCGCGGGGGTCGGGATCGACTTCGTCCGCCAGGTGATCTCGCCGCTGCACACGCACTTCGACTCCGGCATCATCCACGTCGAGTCGAACACCGACGAAGCCGTGACCCTCGGTCAGTTCCTCACGGAGTGGGGCGTGCGAGTGGCCGACGACTGCATCGGCGACGTCTGTCCGCCCAACCCCGCCGCGCTCTACGTCAACGGCGCGAAGCAGACCGGACCGATCAACGAGTTCGTGCTCCGCCCGAACCTGCAACTCGCGCTGATCCTCGGCACACCTCCACCCAAGATCCCCGCGACCTACGACTGCTCGCAGAACCCACAAGACGCCTGCGACCAAATCCCCCAGCCGTAA
>JBEEFT010000110.1:0-25956 GCA_041166225.1 Actinomycetota bacterium
GTCGACCAGACCCGGCCACGGCTTGATGTCGCGGGCCAGCAGGGGAAAGTCCTTCCGCTGCGGGAATCCTTCGAAGGCTCCGGGCAGGTACAAGTGACGCAGGCCCGGGTGGCCGTTAAATTCGAAGCCGTACATCTCCCACGTTTCGCGCTCGTGCCAATCGGCACCGGCGAACACGTCGGTGATCGTCGGCAACGACGGCGCGTCGTCGCCCAGGTCGATCTTGAACGTGATGGCGACGTGCGTCTGGATGTTCTCGAGCCGGCACAACACCTGGAAGCGCCCGGCGCCGCCGGCATAGCCGGGAGCGACCACGGTGGCCTCGACCGGCGCGGCGTCGAAGTCCCACGTCTTTTCCGCGGACAGGTTCGGGTTGTTGAGCCAGTCCATCCCGCCCAGGAAGTTGAAGAACCGAAACCCGAGCGTGTTCTTGGCGAAGGCAGCGATGTCGTGCCACTGCTCGTTCGCGACGCGCACCCAAATCTGGCCCCGGGCGATGTGGCTTGCGAGGATCGCGTCGCCGAATTGCGTCGTCAGTTGCTGAAGCAGCGCCTCGCGTACCGGGTCGCTCTCGGGCGCGTCGTCGACGGGAGCGTCGGGCGCGTCGGGCGCTTCGGTGGGAGTAGGAGGCGCGTCGGTCATGAGATCTGTCCGCCGCCCACGATGATCGGCTCACCACGCCACCGCTCGGCCGGGTCTTCGTTTTGGATGCGCTCCTGCAGCAGGACCACGCCTTCGAGCAGCGCCTCGGGCCGCGGCGGACAGCCCGGCACGTAAACGTCGACCGGGATGATCTGGTCGACGCCCTTGGTGACGGAGTAGCTGTCCCAGTAGGGACCACCACAGTTCGCACAACTGCCCATTGAGATGACGTACTTCGGGTCGGGCATCTGCTCGTAGAGGCGCTTGATCGGCGGCGCCATCTTGTCGGTGACGGTGCCCGAGATCACGACCAGGTCGGCTTGGCGCGCCGATGCCGGGAAGGGGATCACCCCGAGGCGCATGACGTCGTAACGCGGTGACCCGAAGGCGGCGCCCATTTCGATCGCGCAGCACGCCAGGCCCCACTGGTACACCCACAGCGAACGCTTACGGCCGTAGTTCAAAAGCCACGTGAGCGCCTTGGGCGAGCGGCCCTTCTCGACTAAACCCACCGCAAGACCCCCTTGCGCCACGCGTAGACGAGGCCGAGCGTGAGGATCGCGATGAACACGAGCATCTCGATCAGGCCGAAAACACCGAGCGCTTCGAGGCGCACAGCCCACGGAAAAATGAACACCGCTTCGACGTCGAACATCACGAAGAGCAGGGCGAAGATGTAATACCGGACCTGGCTTTGGCTCCATCCGTCGCCCACCGGATCGACACCGGATTCGTAGGTCAGGTACTTCTGGGGCTGCGGTCGCTTGGGGCGAATAAGGCTCGAAAGACCGAGCATTCCGCCGACCAACGCCACGGCTGCAGCACCAAGAATGGCGACCGTGAAGAAGCTGCCCAGGTAGTCCGACATCGCTCGGCGAGCCTAGCGAGACAGGCGATAAACATGCGAAACCCTTGGTTTATTCATTTGGGGTTTCATCGACGGTGGTTGAAGCCGTCGTAGACTTTTCCAGATGGTCGGAGGTGGCCTCACGGGCACCCTGCTCGGTCCGCTCGACTACATGTTCGGCGAGACCCTTCAAGTCGCCGTCGTGGTGGCACTCGTTCTCGCCGCCGTCTTCGCCGTTCTGGCCCGGATCAACGGCTGGAATTTCCAGCGCGCCGCACGCAACTGGCTGCTGGTCACCAGTGTTGTGTCGATCTATCTCTTCACGCAGCGCTCGCCCTACCAAGGCCACGGCCGTGTTCTTGACTTGAGCCCTTTTAGCGACGTGAAGGCGGCGCGCTACTCAGACCACCGACGCGATCTTGTCTTGGCGAACATCGCGTTGTTCGTGCCGCTGGGCGTCGCAATGGCATGGCGACGCGTCCGCTTCAGCAGTGCCTTCTTGTGGGGCATCGGGCTGTCGGTAGCCGCCGAGACGATGCAGTACGTCGCCGGGCACGGCCGCATCGCGCAGATCGACGACGTGGTTTTCAACACCGGCGGCGCCGTGGTCGGCTGGATCCTGGGCGCGATCGCGGTGTGGGTGCTCGCTTTAGAAAGCGAGCGTGGCGTGGCGAGCAAGGTCGAGCGCCGGCCCCGGCAATACGCCGGAGGCCACGGTGACGACCAGCGCGATGCCCAGCGCTACGGCAACGGCGCGCGACGGGCGTAGCGCGGGATCCTTCAGCACCGATGCGTCGTCGGCCTCGTCGCCGGCGCCCGCATACATCGCCAACACGATGCGCAGATACAGGAACGCGGCGACTACCGCACTGAGCATCGCCAGAATCGCCAGTGCGTATGACTTGGCGTCGACGGCCGCAGCGATCACCGAGAACTTGGCGATGAAGCCGCCCGTGAGCGGGACTCCGGCCTGGGCCAACAAAAAGATCGTGAACAGCAGCGCAAGGCCGGGCCGTTTCCGCGCGAATCCGCGGTAGTCGTCGACCGACTGGGCGACGTCGTGTGACGGGCCGCCGGCAACGGTGATCACGGCGAACGCACCGAGCAGCATGAACGAATAGATCGCCACGTACTCGAGCACGCTGGCCACGCCCTTGGTGGTGCCGGCTTGTAACCCGACGAGCATGAACCCGGCGTGGCTGATCGACGAGTACGCCATCATCCGCTTCACGTCGGTCTGCACGGCGGCCATCACCGCCCCGACAATGAGGCTGAGTACCGCCAGCACCGCGACCAGCGGCTGCCAGTCGAGGCGCAGCGTTGAGAACGCGGTCATGAACACGCGCAGCATGCCTGCGAACGCGCCGACCTTGGCCGCCGCGGCCATGAAACCCGACACGGGCGACGGCGACCCCTGGTACACGTCGGGCGCCCACGTGTGGAACGGCACGGCTGCGACCTTGAAGCCGAAGCCGATGAGCAAGAGCGCCACCCCCGCGAGCAGCACGCCCGACGTCGCGACGTTCTGGCTGAGGAACGAGCCGATCTCGTCGAGGTTCGTCGACCCCGTTGACCCGTACGTGAGCGCGACGCCGTACAGGAACAGTGCGGAGGAGAACGCCGACAGAATGAAGTACTTCATCGCCGCTTCGCGCCCGAGAGCGCGGCGGCTATGGAACGCCGCAAGCACGAACAACGGCAGCGAAAGAATCTCGAGGCCGAGGAACGTGACGATGAGGTCGTTGCCGACGGCCATGATCATCGCCCCCGAGGTGGCCAACAGCACCAGCACGTGGAACTCGGGGCCGCGCGCCTGCTTCTCGCGGCGCAGCCACCCGTCGCCGATGAGGATCGCCATGAACGCGATCGCCAACAGCAAACCGACGAGGAAGATCCCGAAACCGTCGTTCGCGATCGCGCCCTCGACGCCGCGGGTGGCCGGGCCCGCTACTACTGGGGAGCCGAACTGACTCACGGCGGGGCCCAGCTTCGCCACGGCTTTGGCGTGCTTGGCGTACTCGTGCCAGCGGTACACCAACGGCACCGAGGCCGCCGCGAGCGTGATCAGCGTGAACCACGTGTAGAGCGTGGTGCGATTGCGCTTCACCACGAGCGCCGAGAACAACAACAGCAGCAGCGCGCCGCCGATGACGAAGAACTCGGGCAGCAGCAGCGAGTATTCGACGTGGGGCAGGTGGAATGTCGACGCGGGAGCCGTGGCCTGAGGCACCTGTACCGGGATCTGCGTCTGCGCCAGAAGCTTCATCACTTGGCGCCCTCCGCATCGGTGGCCACCCGCACGTGGTGGATGAGCCGGTCGACGGACGGGTTGATGCGGTCGAGTACCGGCTTGGGGTACACGCCCATCCCGACGATGAGCAGCAGCAGCGGCACCATCACCAACTTCTCGCGGAGGTTGAGGTCGAGCATCTTTTCGTTGTCGCCCGTGGGCTCACCGTGGAACACACGCTGGTAGGCCCACAGCAGGTACACCGCCGCGAGTACCACGCCGAACGTGGCCACGACCGCCCACCAGCGGTGGGGCCCGAAGCTACCGATCAGAACGAGGAACTCACCGACGAATCCGTTGAGGCCGGGCAACCCGATCGAGCTGAGCATCACCACGGTGAACATGGCCGCCATAACCGGCGCCACTTTCTGGAGACCGCTCAATTCGCTGATCGCGCGGGTGTGCCTCCGCTCGTAGATCCAGCCGACGAGCAGGAACAGCGCGCCGGTTGACACGCCGTGGTTGATCATCTGGATTACGCCGCCGGACATGCCTTGGCTCGTGAACGCGAACGTGCCGAGCACGATGAAGCCGAGGTGGGCAACCGACGAATACGCGACCAGACGCTTCAAGTCGCGCTGCACCGCTGCGATCGCGGCGCCGTAGATGATGCCGATCACGGCGAGCGTGATCATGAGCGGAGCCAGGTCGTGTGCGGCTTTCGGGAACAACTCGAGGCCGAAGCGCAGCAGGCCGTAGGTACCCATCTTCAAGAGCAGCCCGGCCAGGATCACCGAGCCCGCAGTAGGCGCTTCGGTGTGCGCGTCGGGCAGCCAGGTGTGCAGCGGCACCAGCGGCACCTTCACCGCGAAGGCCACGGCGAAGGCCAGGAACAACCAGCGCGCGGTGGAGCCGCTAACGCCCGGGTCTTTGGCCAGCGTCACGAGATCGAAGGTGAGCGGGTGCGCACCGCGGGCGTGGAGGAACACCACGGCCAACATGCCGACGAGCAGGAACGCGGAACCGGCGAGGGTGTACAGGAAGAACTTCATCGCCGCGTAGTCGCGGCGGCCGTGCCCCCAGTTCGCGATGAGAAAGTACATCGGCACCAGCACCACTTCGAAGAACACGAAGAACACGAAGAGGTCGAGCGCAAGGAACGTGCCCATGCACGCCGCTTCGAGAACGAGCAGCCACGCGACGTAGCTCTTGACGTTGTCGTTTTCGACGGGTCCGATCAGCGACAAGGGGAACAACACACCGGTGAGCGCGATCAAGAACAGGCTTATGCCGTCGACACCAAGCTTCCAGTGGATCCCGAAGCTCTTGATCCATACGTGGTCGGTGACGAACTGGTAGTTGCCGTTGCCCGTCTTGAAACGGGCGAGGAGGTACGCGGCCAGCACCGCCGTGGCGACGCTGCCGAGGATGCCGACGAGGCGAATCGCGTCGAGCCGCTGCTTGGGCAGCAACGCCACGATCGCCGCGGTGATCGCGGGAACCACCACGAGCGCGGTGAGGATGGGGAAGCCCGTGGCGGCGTGCACGTGGGTCGCGGCGTGGGCCGCAAGGAGCAAGCTCATCCGACGCTCCGGAATACGACCCAGGCAAGGAGCAAGGCGGTGCCGCCGGCCACGAAGAGCGCGTAGCTGCGGACGTATCCCGTTTGGGCCGTGCGCAGTAATCCGCCGCCCTTGCCAACCAACGTGGCCACACCGTTGACGGCACCGTCGACAACGTTGCGGTCGACGGCGAACGACGCCTCGGCCAACGCGCGCGACGGGCGCACGACGACGGTGTCGACGATCGTGTCGGCTTCGTACGCGTTGGCCAGCAGCCGCGGTTCGAGCGCGGGGATGTCGGTGGCCGACGACCAACGGTTCCACCCGTACGCCACGCCGATGAGCGCAGCCAGGGTGGTGACGGCGACGAGCACAAGTTTGAGCGTCGTTGCGCTGTGCGCTTCGATCAGCGACTCACCGAAGACGGGGTGCAGGAAGTGACTGAGCACCGCGAAGCGCGGTGAGAACGGCAGGTTCAACAGTCCGCCGAGCGCCGCTAGCGCTGCGAGCACGACGAGGGGCGCCGTCATCACCCACGGTGACTCGTGGGGTGTGTGGTCGGCCTCGTGCTGCGCGTCGTGCGCGTGCTCGGCTTCTTCGGCGTCGGCCGCGTGTTCGTTGTGGTCGGCGCGCGCGAAACGCTGTTCCCCGTAGAACACGAGCCGCACCTGGCGCGTCATGTAATACGCGGTGAGCAGCGCCGTGATCAGTCCGAACGCCCAGAGAATCGGGCTCTTGTGATAGGCGGCGAGCAGGATTTCGTCTTTCGACCAGAAGCCCGAGAACGGCGGCACACCGGCAATCGAGAGCCACCCAATGATGAACGTGTAGGCGGTGATCGGCATGAACTTGCGCAGCGCGCCCATCTTCTTCATGTCCTGCTCGTGGTGCATGCCGTGGATCACCGAACCGGCGCCGAGGAACATGAGCGCTTTGAAGAACGCGTGGGTGACCATGTGAAAAATCGCCGCGTCGTACGCGCCGCAACCGACGGCCAACATCATGTAGCCGAGTTGGCTGACCGTTGAATACGCCAGCACTTTCTTGATGTCGTTCTGCGCGCACGCAATCGTTGCGGCGACAAAGGCCGTAGCTACGCCGACGATCGCGATCACGGTCGAGGCGGTCGGCGCCTGAGCCAGAACCGGCGCCACGCGGCACAGCAGGTACACGCCGGCGGTCACCATCGTGGCCGCGTGAATCAGCGCCGAAACCGGCGTGGGGCCTTCCATGGCGTCGGGCAGCCAGATGTAGAGCGGCAACTGGGCCGACTTGCCCGCCGCGCCGAGGAACAACAGCAGCGCGATACCGGTCGCCGTGGCCCGCGCCAGCGGTGCCTGGTTCAGTGCGGTGAAGTCGAGCGAACCGATCGTGACGAACGTCAGCGACATAGCCAGCATGAACCCGACGTCGCCTACGCGGTTGGTTACGAAGGCCTTCTTGCCGGCGGCCGCCGCGGTGGGCCGGTCGAACCAGAAGCTGATGAGGAAGTACGAGCACGCGCCCACGCCTTCCCAGCCGAGGAAGGCCACGAGCATCGAACTGCCGAGCACCAACATCAGCATCGAGAACGCGAACAGGTTCAAGTACACGAAGAACTTCGGGTACTTCTCGTCGCCGTGCATGTAGCCCACCGAGTACAGGTGGATCAGCGTCCCGACGCCGGTGATGAACAACACCATCGTGACGCTGAGGGGGTCGACCAGCAGCGACGCATCGACGTGTAGCGACCCGGCCGAGATCCACGTGAACAGCTTTTGGATGTGGTGGCGCTCGGCGCCGTGGAGTTGGAGCAAACCGGCGAAGGTGATGCACGCACTGATGAACGCACCGCCCATCGCAGTGGTGGCGATCCAACCCGAAAGGGGGTCGCCGATGCGCTTGCCGAAGAACAACAAGATCGTGAACCCGACGAGCGGGCACAGCGGGATAAAGGCGGCGGCGTCGATCACGTGGTGCGCTCAGCCCTTCAGAATGTGGAGGTCGTCGGCGGTTGCCCCCGAGCGGCGACGGAAGATTGCGACGATGACACCGAGGCCGACTACCACTTCGGCTGCGGCGACCACCATCACGAAAAACACCAGGGCCTGGCCCCCGATGTCGTTGAGTTCACGGGCGAACGAGACGAACGTGAGGTTGACGGCGTTGAGCATCAGTTCGACGCACATGAACATGACCAACACGTTGCGGCGCACGAGCAGGCCGACGGCGCCGATGCTGAACAGCGCGGCGGCGAGCGCCAGGTACAGGTGGACGGGAACGGTCACGACGTGACCTCCGCTCCGGATTCTTCGGCTTCCGCAGAGTCTTCTTCGGCCGCGAGTTCGTCGACGGCGGTGTTCGCGCCGGCTCGCTCGGCGGCGAGCGCGGCGTCGGCCGCTTCGACCTCGGCGATGTAGTCGGCGTCGACGTCGGTGCCGTCGGCGCGCCGCGCGAGCGCTACCGCAGCGACCACCGCGATCACGAGCAGCACGGAGGTGGCCTCGAAGGCGAAGAGGTATCGCGTGAAAATGGCTTCGGCGAGTTGCTCGACGTTGCCCGACGGCCCGCGCAACGCGCCTACGACACTGGGCGTGCCGGTGGTCCACTGTCGGCGCCCGAGCAAGAGCAGTTCCGCCGCGACGATTGCGACCACGATCACGGCAACCGGGAACTGGTTCTTCAGCGGTTCCGCCGCGACCATGTCGTCTCGGTCGACGCCGAGCAGCATGATCACGAACAGGAACAGCACCACGATCGCGCCGGCGTAAACGATCACCTGCACCGCGGCGAGGAAGTGGGCGCCCTGCGCTACGAACAGCACCGCGACGCCGAACAGCGTCTGCACCAGCATCAGCGCGGCGTGCACCGGGTTGCGCGACAGCACCACGCCGAGGGCACCGCCGAGCACGATGACGGCGCCGATGACGAAGGTCAGCGAGTCGGCTTTGGTGGCCGCGAGCAAGGACAGGAGATGCATCAGTGGCTGTGGTCTCCGCCGGGGCCGTCGTCGGCTTCGGACTCGTGTTCGTTCGCGGCCAGCGCGGCGGCGGCTTCGACGCCGGCCTCCTCGCCGACGGCAGCGGCGGCTTCTCCGGGTTGACCACCCTCGGGCGCGCGCACGCCGTAACCGAGTTCGCCCGACCACAACGCAACGTTCTCGAAGTTGGGGTCGCCGCCCGGCGCGGTCGCACGCATCCACGCCGAGGTGTGGACGTCGTCGCCTTCGCGCCAGTCTTCCCACGGCAGGTGCTGGGGCTTGCCCGCGTCGTCGACGATGAGCTCCTCACGCGTGTAGATGGCGTCTTGCCGGTTCGTGAAGGAGAACTCGAACAGCTTGGATTCGGTGATCGCTTCGGTGGGGCAGGCTTCGACGCACAGGTCGCAGTGGATGCAGCGCAGGTAGTTGATCTCGTAGACGAAGCCGAAACGCTCGCCCGGCGACACCGGCGCGTCGGGCGGGTTGTCTTGGCCCCGCACGTAGATGCACTTGGCGGGACAGATGCCGGCGCAGAGTTCGCAGCCGATGCACTTCTCCATGCCGTCCTCGTAGCGATTGAGGACGTGCCGGCCGTGGAAGCGCTCGCTCTTGGGTCGCTTCTGGTCGGGATACGGAACGGTGACGACGTGGCCGATCTGCTTGAGCGTGACGCCGAAGCCCTCGAGAAGTCCCATCTATTGCCCGACCTTTTCTTCGACGCGGGAACGGCCTACGACCATGGCGCGGCTGAGCAACAACGCGATCAGCAGGCCGGCCGGTACCGCCACCAGTGCGTACCAGGACTTGACCCGCACCGCCGCGATCACCAACAGCCAGAACAGCGAGAGCGGTATGAGCACCTTCCAGCCCAGGTCCATTAGTTGGTCGTAGCGCAGGCGGGGCAACGTGGCCCGGAACCACACGTAGATCGACAGGAACACCATCAGCTTGGTGACGAACCAGATGATCGGCCACAGCCAGTCGGGCAACACGCCGAGGATGGGGCCGCTGGGGCCGCCGAGAAACAGCGTGACGATGATCGCCGACATGGTGACCGTGTTCATGAACTCGGCCAGGAAGAACAGCGCGAAGCGGATCGAGGAGTACTCGGTGTGGAATCCGCCGACGAGTTCCTGTTCGGCCTCGACGAGGTCGAAGGGCGGCCGGTTCAGTTCCGCAGTAGCGGCGATCATGAAAATCACGAACGGGACCACGCCGAGGCGGATGATGTTCCACGCGGGCAGGAAACCCCCGGGGCCCGCTCCGGCCTGGTCGAGCGCAATCGCGCGGGTCGACAGCGAACCGGCGAGCACGACCACGGTCGCGATCGACAGGCCGAGCGCGGCTTCGTAACTAACCATTTGCGCCGACGCTCGTACCGAGCCGAGCAGCGGGTACTTGGAACCCGACGACCAGCCCGCGAGCATCACGCCGTACACCGAGATGCCACTCATCGCGAGGAGAAACAGGATGCCGACCGGCGGGTCGGCGAGTTGCAGGTTCGTGTGGTGATGCGCGATCGAAATCGTGCCGCCGACGGGCACCACCGCGAAGCTGAGGAACGCGGGCACCGCCGACAGATACGGCGCGAGACGAAACACCCGCTTATCGGCCCGCTCGGGCAGCAGGTCTTCCTTGAAGAACAGCTTGATCCCGTCGGCCAGCGATTGCAGCACACCGAAACGTCCGCCCGCTTTTGCCGGCCCGATGCGGTTCTGCAAATCGGCGATGAACTTGCGCTCGTACCAGACCATGAACAGCACGGCGACCATCAGCACGGCGAAGGTGATGATCGTTTTCACCGCAACGATCAGGAACACGCCCAGGTCGAGGCCATGGTTGAACAGCGGGTCGCCGGCCAAGACGTGCACGATCAGACGCTCTCGATCCGTACGTCGGTGACGGGCGAGCTCGAGTCGATGAGCGACCGGGCGTCGTCGGCTGCGACGTTTACCGGCAGCCACGCCGAGCCCAGTGGCACGCCGGGATCGGACGCCACCGTGACCACGAAGCTTGCGTGCGCGCCACTGACGCGAACTTGCGCGCCGGTGGTGACGCCGAGCCGCTCGAGGTCGCGCGGGTTTGCTCGCAACGCGACGGGCTTCACGAGATTGGCCAACGACGGAGACGTCGCGACCGACCAGCCGTTGTCGTAGAGCATGCGGCCCGACACGAGGCGCAACGAGTACGCGTCGAGCGCCGGCACCGGGATAGCGGTGTTGGTGGCGAGTTCGCTCGCGTTGCCCATCACCAGAGGAGCGCCGACGGTGCCGTCGCCGTGCGACGCCTCTTCGGTGATGCCCATGGCCGCGCTGATGTCTTCGACGGTTTCGAATCCGAGGTCAGCGCCAAGAGCACCGGCGAGCTCGGCTGCGATCATCCAGTCTTCCCACGCCACTCCGGGCGCCGTGACCTTCTGTGACACGCGGCTGACGCGGCCTTCGATGTTCGTGGTGGTGCCCGATCGTTCGGCGAACGACGCGGCGGGGAGGATCACGTCGGCCCGCGACGACGACGCCCGCACCGACGACTCGACAGCAATCGTGAAGCCCGCGCCGGCCAACCCGCGTTGAGCGAGGCTCGCATCGGGGACGTCGGTGGCGGGGTCGGCGCCGAGCAGCACCAGTGCGGCGAGCTTGCCGCTGGCCGCGGCCCGCAGCATGCCGCCGGTATCGAGGCCTTCACCCCGGGGGGCGAGGCCGGCCGCGAGCGCGCCGTGCACGTTGCCCCGGCGAAGCGCAGACAGGAACTTCACGCCGGGGAGGCGCGCGTTGAGCACGAGTGCGGCGTCGGCGACGAAGTTCGCCGCCTCGGCGGTGGAGGGCCGGCCGAGAATCACGACCGCCCCCGGCGTCTTCAACGCCTCGCGCGCCGCCGTGATCGAGGCGGCTGAAACCGGGCCGATGTCTTCGGCGGGCGCGTCGTCGACGAGGGCAGCCGCAACAAAAGCCGCTTCGCCAGGCCGATACGTGAGCGTGGTGGCCGCGAGCGGGGTAAGCGATGTGGCCGCCGGGGTGATCTCGACGACCTTGGTTTTGCCGCTCAACACGGCGCCGCGCAGGCGCAGGAACAGCACCGGCAATTCTTGTTTGATGTCGGGCGCGAGCAGCACCACGACGGGCGCCGCGCACGCCTCGTCGATGGTGGCGCGGGGCAAGCCGAGCACCACTGATGCGGGCAGCCCGTCGTCGAGCTGACAGTCGACGTTGCTGGTGCCGATCACGTCGTTGGCGAGCTTGGCCCACGCGAACGCGTCTTCGTTCGTGAGACGGGCGCCGCCGATGATGCCGACCGACGACGGACCGTGGCGGTCGAGCGCGTCTTTGATGCCTTTGGCCGCAGCGGCCAATGCTTCGCCCCAGCTGACTTCGACCAGTTCGCCGTGCTTGCGCACCATCGGCGTGCCGACGCGGGTGTCGGTGTTGTTGATGGCCTCGTAAGAGAACCGGCCCTTGTCGCACAGCCAGTTCTGGTTCACGGGATCACTGTCGACGCCGAGATACCGGATCAACTCGCGGCCCGACGACTGCACTGCGATTCGGCACCCGAAAGCGCACGCGGTGCACGTCGACTCGGACGATTCGATGTCCCAGGGGCGGGCCCGGAACCGGTACGGCTTCGAGGTCAACGCGCCGACCGGGCACAGCTGCACGGTGTTACCGCTGAAGTAGCTGGCGAACGGATCGTCGGGGAAGGTCGCGATCTCGGTCTTCACGCCTCGCTGGGTGAAGCTGATCAACGGGTCGCCGGCCACCTCGTCGGCGAACCGGGTGCAGCGGTCGCAGAGGATGCAGCGCTCCCGGTCGAGCAGCACGAGGTCGCTCAAGGGGATCGGCTTTTCACGGTGCAGCTTCTCTTCGACCATGCGGCTTTCGCCCGGACCGAAGGTGAAGGTGTTGTCTTGCAGTGGGCACTCGCCGCCCTTGTCGCACACCGGGCAGTCGAGGGGATGGTTGACGAGCAGGAACTCGATCACACCGTCTTGCGCCTTCAACGACTTCTCGCTGCGGGTCTCGACCTTCATGTCGGGCGTGCACTCGACGAGGCACGCAGGCGACAGCATCGGGCCGCGCCCGCTGTCGACCTCGACCAAACACATGCGGCACATGCCGACGGGACGAAGACGCTCGTGGTAGCAGAAGCGCGGGATGTGCGAGCCGACCCGCTCGGCGGCCTCGATGAGCAGTTCGCCCTTGTCGGCGTAGACGAGCGTGCCGTCGATCGTGACCGGCACTCCGGGAGGCGGCTCGGGCGCCTGCTGCTCCTCGGTGGCGACCGCGGTTACCGCGGGGTTCTTCTCGGTGACGTCTTCGGCCGACTCGGGCACGGTCTTGTCGTCGTCAGGCATGCGCCGGCACCTCCGCCGTGACGCTGATGAGCTTGCGGGGGTTGCGGGCGATGTACGCGTCGAACTCGGGACGGAACCGGCGCAGCGCGCTCATCAGCGGCGACACGACCGATGGGCCCAAGTCGCAAATGGTGGTCTTCTTGTACGGGAACGGTGCGTACGCCGCTTCACCGGGGGTGACGTTCGGCCCGGGGAACGGGCCGGGGCTGATGTTGTCGCTGACGTCGAGCAGCAAGTCGAGGTCTTCAGCCCGGCCGTGGCCTTCGATGATGCGGGCCAAAATCGTCTCGAGCCAGCTCGTGCCTTCGCGACACGGCGTGCACTTGCCGCAGCTCTCGTTCGCATAGAACTTCACGAGCCGCCAACACGCCCGCACCATGTCGGTGGTGGAGTCCATCGCGACGATCGCACCCGATCCCAACATCGAGCCAGCGGGGCCGACAACGGTCGGATCCAGAGGCATGTCGAGGTGTTCCTCGAAGAACCACGGTGCCGATCCGCCACCGGGGATGAACGCCTTCAGGTCGTTGTCGTCGCGGATGCCGCCACCGAGCGACCGGTCGTAGAACACCTCGCGGAACGTGACGACGCCGCACTCGACTTCGTAGGTGCCGGGTCGCTTCACGTGGCCGGACACTGCGATCAGGCGGGTGCCGTTGGACTTCTCACTGCCGATCGCGGCGAACGCTTCGGCGCCGTTGACCATGATCCACGGCAGGTTCGACAGCGTCTCGACGTTGTTGACGATCGTCGGGTTCATGTAGAGCCCCATGACCGCTGGGAAGTACGGCGGTTTGGGCCGGGGCATCCCCCGCTTGCCTTCGAGGCTTTCGAGTAGCGCCGTTTCGTCGCCGACGATGTAGGCCCCGGCGCCCCAGTGCAGCGTGATGTCGACGGAGAATTCCGAGCCGAGGATGTTCTTGCCCACGTAGTTGTTCGCGTACGCGTCGTTGAGCGCGGTGGCAATGCGTTCCTGCGCGAAGGCCATCTCACCCCGCACGTAGAGGAACACTTGGCTCGCCTTGCACGCGTAGGCCGCGATCAGCGCGCCTTCGATCAGCTGGTGCGGGTCGCGCTCCATGAGCGTGCGGTCTTTATGGGTGCCGGGCTCACTCTCGTCGCCGTTGACGACGATCCAGTGCGGGAACGCGGCGGTGTCGAGGAAGTGCCACTTGTTGCCCGCAGGGAAACCAGCGCCGCCGCGCCCTTGCACCGTGGCGCCCGTGACGATGTCGACGACCTCGTTGGGCTGCAACGCCAAAGCACGGCGCAAACCCTCGTAGCCGCCGGTGCGCAGGTAGCCGTCGAGCGTGTGCGCGTCGGCCACGTCCCATCGCGCCGAGACGATCTTCGGCAGGTCGGTTCGCACGGTCATCAGGCGATGTGCTCCCCGGTTTGGCCCGAATTCGCCCAGCGATCGGTGGGCGTCTGGCGCACCCGGGCCAGCGTGCCGTGGGGCGGAATGTCGTCGCGGGTGCCGGCCCGCAGTTGAGAGACCAGCGCGTCGAAGGATTCGGGGGTGACGTTTTCCTCGTAGCGGTAGTTCACCTGGACGGCGGGGGCCACAGTGCACGCGGCCGAACATTCGACTTCTTCGAGCGTGAACATGCCGTCGGCCGAGGTGCCGCCCACGGACACACCGAGGCTGCGTTCGCAGTGTTCGAGCAACTCGTACGCGCCGCTCAGCATGCAGGAGATGTTCGTGCACACGCCCACGAGGTACTTGCCCGTGGGGTGCAACTTGAACATCTCGTAGAACGTCGCGGTGCCGTAAACCTGGGCCGGGGTGCAGCCGATCAACTCGCCGATGTGCTCCATAGCGTCGTCGGTGAGATAGCCGTCTTGCTCCTGCGCGAGGTGGCACAACGGCACCAAAGCCGACCGCGGTTTTGGGTACCGGGCGATGATCGCCTGGGCCGTCACCAGGTTGTTCGCGCTGAACCGGGCCATACGCTGCCGACACTAGTGAAAAGCTTCACTTGGCCGAGAGTTGGTCGGATTTAAATGAGCTTGTTGCGGTCAAGGAAGCCTTTCGCGATCACCGCGGCGTCTTCCTTGTCGATGTCGAAGGCCTTGTTCATGTCGATGAGCTTGTCGGTGGTCAGCTTGTCGGTGATCGCACGGACCGTGGGCGCAAAGCCCTTCGCGGTAGCCAGCGCGGTGGTCACGATCGGCAGAACGTTGTCAGCCGCCAACATGTGCTTGTTGTCGTCGAGCAAGACGTAGCCCTTCGACGCGATCGCTCCCGCCGTCGAGAAAAGCAGACCGATCTGGACCGAGCCGGCGTCGAGCGCGTCGGCCACCTGACCCGATTCGAGGGCCGTGTAGTTCTTCGTGAGGTCGAGGCCGTACGTCTTTTTCAGGCCCGGGAGGCAGAACGGGTTCGTCGCACAGTCGGCCGGTGCGCCGATCTTTAGGTCCTTGCCCTTGGCCGCGAGGTCGCTCAACGTCTTGATGCCCAAGTCGTCGGACGTCTTCTTCGTGATGACGAACGCGTTCGTGTCTACCGCTGAACTGGCGCGCAGCGCGGCCAGGCCGAGAGGCTTGAGGTACGGCGTGAGCTTCTGATACGTGGCCACTGCGTCGCCCGTCGCCTCGCCCTTCTTGTTGTTCAACGCTTCGAGCAACGACGCCAAGTATTCAGGCGCGAAATTGATCTCCTTCGCCTTGAACGCGTCGAGTTCGACCGGTCGATAACCGCCCAGCTTCTTGATCGAGGTCGTGTAGCCCTTGGCGGCGAGGCCCTGCTTGTAGATCTCGGCCAGCACGGCCGACTCGCCGAAATCCTGCGCCCCGATCGTGACCGCGATCTTCTTGTCGCCACTGCCCGAGCTGCTGCTCGTCTTGTCGCTTTTCCCGCAGGCAGCGGCGACGAGACTGACCCCGAGGCCCAAGGCGACGAGAGTGATGAGCGAACGCTTCACGATTCAGATTCCTTTCGAAGGTTGATCTCCGGGGCCCGCCACGGCGTAACGCGACGAGCGACAACTCCGAAGACGAGGTCGACCACCAGCGCGCACAGCGCCACGGCAACTGCACCCGTGAGCAACTTGGCGTCGTCGCGTTGGCGAAAGCCCTCGTTGATGAACGATCCGAGACCGTTGAAGCCAACGTATGCGCCCAGCGTCGCGGTAGCAATTACCTGCAACGTCGCGATTCGGACGCCGGTCATGATGAGGGTGAGCCCGCTCGGGATTTCGACGCGCGTAAGCACTTCGAACGGGCGCATCCCCATCCCCTGCGACGCGTCGACAACCGACGGGTCGACGCTGCGGATGCCGGTGTACGCGTTCGTGAACATTGGCGGGATCGCCAGAATCACGAGCGCGGCGAACGTCGGCCAAAACCCGAGCCCGAACCCGAAGCGCAATGAGATCGGAAACAGCAACGCAAGGATCGCCAACGACGGCACGGCCCGGCCGACGTTGACCACGGATTGCGCGAGGAAACCGCCCCGACGGGCGCGGCCGAGCCAGAACGCGGGGGGCAACGCGATGACCGCCGCTGCGAGCACCACTGCGCCCGACAGGCGCAAGTGCTCTTCGGTGCGGTGCGCGATGCCCGACGTGCCGCTCCAGTGCGACGCGACCGTGACGTAGTCGACAAAGGCGCGGAACATCAGGTACCCCGACGCGGCCGCGCCCGTGTCCAGGGCGTGGCAATTCGTTCGACGCCGACCAGAACTGCATCGAGCGCCACTGCCATCACGATCGACAGACCGCCGCCGACCACGATTTCGGTGCTGAAGTTGCGCGAGAGACCCGACTCGATGAACGAGCCGTACCCGCCCTGCCCGATGAGGCCCGTCACGGTGACGAGCCCG
This sequence comes from Actinomycetota bacterium, assembly GCA_041166225.1. Lineage (GTDB taxonomy): Bacteria > Actinomycetota > Acidimicrobiia > Acidimicrobiales > JACCXE01 > JACCXE01. Next base: position 16,412 of record JBEEFT010000110.1, read on the forward strand.
ACGGTGGTGACCGTGGCGATCCGCAACGCAGCCACGATCGCGGGCGCCGCTAGCGGTACGTCGACGGTAGCCAGACGACGCAGCCGCGTCAGGCCCATGCCGTCGGCGGCGTCTATCACCGCGGGTGAAACGCTCTCGACCCCGGCCACGATGTTGCGCACGAAAATCGCCAGCGTGTAGCTGACGAGGCCGATCTCGGCTGTCAACGTGTTGAACCCCGTAATCGGTAGCAAGAACGCGAACAACGCCAAGCTCGGGATTGTGTAGAGCAGCCCGGCGAAACCGGCGATCGGCGTGAACGTCCAGCGGAAGCGCAGGCACACGGCCGAGAGCACGAGCGACACCGCAAACCCGATCGCGACGGCGAGCAGAGTCAGGCGTAGGTGTTCGTACGTGGCGGACTGGATTTGCGCCGTGTGGCGGCCCACCCAGTCCCACCAGATGAAGCTGTCCTTGTCGGTCGCGATCATCCGGCGCCGCGTTCGTGCAGTGCGGCCGCCACGCCGACCACGTCGAGCGCGCCGAGTGCCGCATCGTGGTCGTCGGTCACGATCACGGTGGCCACGCCTTGCGCGACGAGCGCGTCGAGCGCTTCGCGTAGCGGCGCCGACTGCCGCACGGTCGGGAGCCCGTCGCTCGACGCAGGCAGCGCGCCGAGCGGCGCGTCGGCCACGCGTTTCAGCGCGAGCCGCCGCAGCGCGCGCTCTTTGCCGAGGAAGCGCTCGACGAACGGGCTGGCGGGCGCGCGGAGGAGTTCGTCGGGCGCGCCGAACTGCGCGAGGACACCCCCGACGTCGAGCAGCGCCACCCGATCCGCAAGTTTGATCGCCTCGTCGATGTCATGGGTGACGAACACGATCGTCTTGCGCACGCGGCGCTGCAGCGCGATCAGGTCGTCTTGCAGACGGAGCCGCACGATCGGGTCGACCGCGGAGTAGGGCTCGTCCATGAGGAGGACGGGAGGGTCGGCCGCGAGGGCGCGCGCGACGCCGACGCGTTGCTGCTGTCCACCCGACAGTGCGGCCGGATATCGCTGCAATAGCGACGCGTCGAGCCCCACCAATTCGACCAGTTCGTCGACGCGCGCCCGGATTCGGGCTTTGTCCCAGCCGAGCAACTTCGGCACCGTCGCAATGTTCGCCGCGATCGTGCGGTGCGGGAACAGCCCGGCCTGTTGGATCACGTAACCGATCCCGCGCCGCAACTCGTGCCTCGGCGTCTGGCGGATATCGGTGCCGAACAGTTCGATCGTGCCGCTGGTGGGCTCCTCGAGGCGGTTGATCATTCGCAGCGTCGTGGTCTTGCCGCACCCCGACGGCCCGACGAGCGCCGTAAGGCTGCCTTCGGGCAAGTCGAGGCTGAGTTCGTGCACGGCGTCGATCGGCGAGCCGGCAAAACGCTTGGTGACGTCGCGCAGCCGGATCGCCGTGGAACCGCCCATCGAACGAGACTATGGGCCAGGCGCCAGTAGCGTTGTGCCGTTGTGGCTAGGGAGTCGTTGCTCAAACAGTCTTGGCGCGAGACGCGTGAAACCGTCGAGCGGTTCCTCGACGGCAACCGGTGGTTCAGCGTTGTCGTAGCTGCGGTCCTGCTCGTGTTGATTGGTCTGGTGGTCGGCCACAGTCGTGGGGATCACGCAAACCCGGCGACAACCGTGCGGGCCGACCAGCCGGGGGTCACTACGCCGCCGACCGCCTTCGGATATACGCAGCCCACGTTCCCGTTGATTACGCCGACGACGGCGCCGGGCCCGGCTTCCACGTCGAACACCGTGCCCTTCGGTGGCATGCGGCCGATCGCGCCGCGTACCACCGCGCCGCCGCGCCGTTCGGCAACTACTGCCGCGCCTGCGCACACGACCACCTCGGCCGACTCGAGGACGGGGGGCGACACGCCCGGCACCACGGCCTCGACGGTTCCCGGCGTGGCGCCGTCGGCGTTCGCGCTCAACCGCATTGCGTACGTCGCGGGGAACGGCACGTGGACGGTGAACGCCGACGGCACCGACCCGCAACCGGTTGCCGCCGACGCGTATTTCCCGGCGTGGTCGCCCTCGCACAGCAGCCTCGCAGTGGCGAGTTCAGACAACCCGGGCGGGGCGCTGTCGTACGTGTCTTCCAGCGGGTCGCGGTTCCAGCTGACATCGGGCGGCGCCAACGAAGACAGCGCGCCGTCGTGGTCACCCGACGGGCACAAACTCGTGTTCGCCCGTTTGGCGTCGGATCAGTCCAGCAGCAGCATCTGGACGATCAACCGCGACGGCTCCGGCGCTCGACGCATCGCCGTGAGCAACGGCTGCCTCAACCGCGACCCGACGTGGTCGTCAGACGGCACCCACATCGCGTTCTGGTCGTCGCGTGATCACTGCGGCTCGTCGGATGGTCAGTTCGAGTTGTACGTGATGGACAGCGACGGGTCGCACCTGCGACGCCTCGGAACCGCGGCGAACAGCGGCGCGCCCGCCTTCAGCCCTGACGGCGGGACGATCGCGTTTGCCAGTGATCGCAGCGGCGTATCGGGGGGCTTCGAGATTTACACCGTGAAGATCGACGGCACCGATGAAACCCGGCTCACGACGTCGGCGGGCGACGACATCGACCCCTCGTGGTCGCCCGACGGCTCGCGTATCGCTTTCCGCAGTGAGCGGGTTCGGGGCGGCATCTACACCCTCAATGTCGCCGACCCGTCCGACGTCCGCTTCGTCGTCAGCGGCAGCGAGCCCGGCTGGAGCTAGACCCTCGGCTCGAGCAGGTAGTGCGACACCATCCACTCGTCACCGTCGTGGTAGCCCCAGATTTCGCGGGTCGACAGTAGGAACAGCCGCCAGTTCGCCAGCAACACCTTGGCGTGGCGCGGCGTGCTCTCGGCCCCCAAGATCTGCAGGGCGCGGTCGCGATTGGCGTCGAGGCGGTCGAGCCACGCTTCGAGGGTTTTGGCGTAATGCGTACCGCTCACGGCCCAACGCTGCGTGACGGCGAGGTCGTCGGCGAAGTGCAGCATCAAGTCGTGGCTCGGCATCGTGCCCGCGGTGAAGAAGCGCTCGGCCGCCCACGTGTTCTCGAACCGGTAGCCGAGGCGGCGGTGCGAAAAGACATGCACGAACGCCTTCGCGTCGGGCTTCAACCACTTGCCCACGCGGCGCAACAGCTCAGACCAGTTGCGCATGTGTTCGAACATCTCAACCGACATGACGCGGTCGAATGTGCGTCCCGGGTCGAAGTCGTTGACGTCGGCCGTGATGACGGTGAGCTTGTCCGTCAGACCCTTGCGGTCGCGCTCGGCTTCGATCCAGCCCCGCTGGCGGTTCGAGTTCGACACGCCGGTGACCTTCACGTCGAAATGCTCGGCGAGGTAAAGCGATAACGCCCCCCACCCGCAGCCGAGGTCGAGGATCTCCATGCCGTCGCGCACGCCGGCGCGTTCGCACGTCAACTTGAGCATCGCGTCTTCGGCTTCGCCCAGGGTCGTGACCCCTTCGGGCCAGTAACAACCGCTGTACTTGCGGCGCGGGCCGAGGATCAGGGCCATGAACTCCGCGGGTAGCTCGTAGTGCTGCTCGTTGGCCTTGGCCGGCACTTCGGCGATCGGACCGGTCTTCATGTGGGCCACGAGGTCGGCGAGGCGCGCCTCTTGGGCCTCTACGCCGCCGCGTTCTTCGTCGCGTTGGCGCTTCCACGTCGCGACGCGTGAGGCAGTGCGCAGAAGGGAGTCGGGCAGGAGACCGGCGCCCAGGGCCCGGTCCAACATTTCGTAGCGGCGTGTAGTCATAGGAGTATTCGTCATCCGGTGCCACCGGTGACGCCGGATGACAGCCATGCGAGTTGCTGTGATCGGTGCGGGCGTCTCTGGGCTCGTGACCGCGCACCTGTTATCACGCCGACACGACGTCACCGTGTTCGAGGCCGGCGACTACCCCGGCGGCCACACGAACACTGTCCGCGTCGACACCGACGACAACACGTATTTCGTCGACACCGGCTTCATCGTGTTCAACGACCGGACGTATCCGAACTTCCAGCACTTGTTGCGGTCGCTCGGCGTCGGGTGGCAGCCGTCGAACATGAGCTTCGGCGTGACCGACGACACCGGTGACTTCGAATACGCCTCCACCGGCGTCAGCGGCATCTTCGCCAAGCGGTCGCATGCGCTGAGCCCGCGCTATTACCGCATGCTGTTCGACCTCGCGCGATTCCAGCGCGAAGCGCACGAGCTACTCCATCACGTGGGCGACGGACCCTCATTCGGCGACTGGCTCGAGCAGAACAACTACTCGCGTGACTTCATCGACAAGCTCATCGTGCCCCAGGCCTCGGCGGTGTGGTCGGCCGACCCGCAGCAGATGTGGAACTTCCCCGCCGCGTTCCTGGCCCGCTTCTTCGAAAACCACGGGATGCTTGCGTTCCGAAACCGACCCCAGTGGCGCACAGTTGTCGGCGGCTCACACAGCTACGTGCACGAAATCGTGCGGCCACTTGGTGATCGCGTCCGTCTCAATGCCCCCGTGCGTGAAGTGCGCCGCCTTGACGACCACGTACTGGTCAAGACCTACAACGCCGAGCCCGAGGAATTCGACGAAGTGGTTTTCGCCGTGCACTCGGACCAGGCGCTGCGAATGCTGGCCGACCCGAGCGAGCGCGAGCGCGAGATCCTCGGCGCGATCCCCTACCAGCAAAACGAGGCGGTGCTGCACACCGACCGGTCGCTGCTGCCGCGGCGCCGCCGCGCGTGGGCGAGCTGGAACTTCCACCTCCTCGAAGAGCCGCCGGCGCTGACAACCGTGACGTACCACATGAACCGGCTCCAGGCGCTGAAGGCCGATCGCGAGTTCTGCGTGACGTTGAACCACACCGACGCGATCGACCCGTCGACGATCATCGACAAGATTTCGTACGCGCACCCGGTGTTCACACCTGAAGGCACGGCAGCGCAGCGCCGCCACGCCGAGATCAGCGGATGCCGGCGCACGCATTACTGCGGTGCGTACTGGGGCTGGGGTTTCCACGAAGACGGCGTAAACAGCGCACTGCGCGTCGCCCGACGCTTCGGGATCGACGGCATCTGATGCCGGCAAGCGCCATCTACGAAGGAACCGTCCGCCATCACCGGCGGGCCGAACGCGAGCACGCGTTCACGTCGAAGCTCGCCATGCACTACGTCGACCTCGACGAGGTCGGTGCGCTGGTTGGCGGCGCGCTCACGAAGCCGAGCTTTGGTGTCACTCGCTTCCGGCGCAGCGACTTTTACGGCGACCCCAAGGTCGGCCTCGCTGACGCGGTGCGAGCGCTGGTGCGCGAACGCACCGGAGTTGCGGTCGACGGGCCGGTGCGGTTGTTGACGCATCTGCGGTCGCTCGGCCACTGCTTCAACCCGGTCAGCTTCTATTACTGCTTCGCCGCTGACGGCGAACGCCTTCAAGCTGTCGTCGCCGAAGTGACGAACACACCTTGGGGCGAACGCCACGCGTACGTGCTGCCCGGCGCCGACGACGGTCGCACGGTGTTGTCGGCCGGTGTCCAGAAGGCGTTGCACGTGTCGCCGTTCATGGGCATGGACCAGCGCTACCAGTTCCAGGTCCCGGCGCCGGGCGACACGTTGTTCGTCCGTCTCGAAAACATCGAAGACTCAGAGCGCGTATTCGACGCCACGCTGCGACTGCAACGGCGTCCGTTCGACCGCTCGACAATGCGGCGGATCTCATGGCGTTATCCGGTGACGTCGCGCCGGATGTTGTTGCTCATCTATATCCATGCCCTCGTCCTGCGCGCGAAAGGCGTGCGGGTCAGGCGTCACCCAGGAGTAGCCACCTCGTGATCGAACCATTCGCCCGTACCGCCGTGCTCGCCGTATTGCGACGGATCAACGTCGGACAACTGACCATCCATGACGGCGCCCACACGTATGTGTGCGGGCCCGGCGGCGCGGGGCCTAGCGCGAGCATCACGATCCACGACGCCAAGGCGTGGCCGATGCTGCTCCACGGAGGCACGGGATGCGTCGACGCGTACGTCGACGGTCTGTGGGACACCGACGACCTCACAACCGTGTTCCGGGTCGCGGCCCGCAACATCGGCCGCGTCGACGCGTTGCGCAAACGGTTCGGTTTTCTCGGGACTGCGGGTCTGCGTGTGCGCGATGCGTTCGAGCGCAACACGCCTGAGCGCAGCCGCAAAGACATCTCGGCGCACTACGACCTCGGCAACGAGATGTTCTCGCTGATGCTGGATCCCAAGATGATGTATTCGTGCGCGTTCTTCGAGAAGCCGGGGGCCACGCTGGCCGATGCTTCTGATCGCAAGCTCGAAACGGTCTGCGAGAAACTGGACCTCGGCCCCGACGATCACGTCGTAGAGATCGGCACGGGGTGGGGCGGCTTCGCGGTGTACGCCGCGACCACCCGCGGGTGCCGCGTCACGACCACCACGATTTCCCAGGAGCAGTTCGACGTCGCCACGAAACGCGTCGTCGAAGCCGGCGTCGAGCACCTCGTGGAGTGCCGCCTCGACGATTACCGCGAGATGACGGGCCAGTACGACAAGTTGGTGTCGCTCGAGATGATCGAGGCCGTAGGGCACAAAGACTTCGGCACGTACTTCGCGCAGTGTTCGAAGCTCTTGAAGGCCGACGGCTTGATGCTGCTGCAGGCGATCACGATCGACGATCGCTCATACGACATCTCCAAGATCACGCGCAGCTTCATCCGCACCTACATCTTCCCCAACGGCTGCCTGCCCTCGGTGAAAGTGATGGCCGACAACGTCGCGAGGCGCACCAACATGCGCACGATCGACCTCGAGGACTACACGCCGCACTACGCCGAGACGCTGCGGCAGTGGCGCACCAACTTCTTCTCGCACACCGACGAGCTCGACGCGCTCGGCTACGACGACAAGTTCCGCCGCCTCTGGCACGGTTATCTCAGCTACTGCGAGGCCGGATTCGAAGAGCGTCACATCGGCCTCGTGCAGATGGTGCTGGCCAAGCCGCAGTATCGAATCGGCCTGCACAAAGCCCAAGAAGCGCAGGCGGCGAAAGCGAGTTAACCACCTCGGGTGTTAGCGGTCGACTTCGCCCATCACCGGGTCGACGGAGCTGATGACCGCGACCGCATCTGCGATGAGGCCGCCCCGCAACATCACGGGAAGCGTCTGCAGGTTCACAAAGCTCGGGCCGCGGATGTGCAGCCGATAGGGCTTCGACGTGCCGTCGCTCACGAGGTAACAGCCGAGCTCGCCCCGCGGTGATTCGATCGCGACGTACACCTCACCCTCGGGAACCCGGAACCCTTCGGTGAAGATCTTGAAGTGGTGGATCAACGCTTCCATCGACTCGTCGATGCGCGAGCGCGGCGGTGGCGTGACCTTTTTGTCGAGCGTACGGTACGGGCCGTTCGGCATCTTGTCGAGAATTTGGCGCACGATGCGCAGCGACTCGCGCATCTCGTTGAGACGAATCGCGTAACGGTCGAACGCGTCGCCATAGGTGCCCACGACGATGTCGAACTCGACATCGTCGTAGTGCATGTACGGCATGTTCCGACGCAGGTCCCACTCGACGCCGGTTGAGCGCAGAACGGGCCCGGTGGCACCGAGGGCGATGGCCTGTTCGGGGGTCAGAACCCCAATGCCCTGCGTGCGTTGGGTGAAGATCGGCTGGCCCGTGAGCAACGTGTCGTATTCGTCGAGACGGGGCGGGATCGCGTCGAGCAACTGCAAGACGTCGTCACGCCACCCGTCGGGGAGGTCGGCGGCGACACCGCCGGGGCGGATGTAGTTGTGGTTCATGCGAAGGCCGGTGACCTTCTCGAAGAACGCCAACACCGTCTCGCGCTCGCGCCAGCCGTAGATCATCATCGACAGCGCGCCGATGTCCATGCCATTGGTCGCCATGAACAGCAGGTGCGAACTGATGCGATTGAGTTCGCCCATGAGCATGCGGATCCAGATCGCACGCTCGGGTACTTCGATGCCGAGCAACTGCTCGACCGCCATCGAGAAGACGGTCTCGTTGTGCAGCGGTGAGAGGTAGTCCATGCGGGTGACGTTGGTGCCGCCCTGGGTGTAGGTGAGGTACTCGGCCTGCTTCTCCATCCCCGTGTGGAGGTAGCCGATCACCGGCTTGGTGCGCAGCACCGTTTCGCCCTCGAGCTCGAGCATCAGCCGCAGCACGCCGTGGGTGCTTGGGTGCTGCGGGCCCATGTTGATGATCATGGTTTGGTCTTCGGTCGCTTCGATCGACAGATCGTTCGCGTCGAGTTGCGGCCCCTCGGGCAGCCGCAGCACCGCACCCTGTTCGACCAGCAACTCCGTCGGGGTGGATCCGCCCGTGGGGTCCATCTCCTGGCGGCCTTCGGACGTCAGCTCCGTGTCGAGATCCTCGTTGATGCTCATCGTTCAGGCGCCTCCGGCGCCCGTCCGCTGATCCCGCTCGCGGTATTCGTGGTTCGCTCGCAAAGCTCGCTCACTTACTTGCTCGCCCTCGGGTGCTTGAACTGCACGGGGACCCGCACGTCCTCATAGTCCTTACGAAGGGGGTGACCTTCCCAGTCTTCGGGCATCAGAATGCGAGTGAGGTCGGGGTGATCGTCGAAGACGATGCCGAGCATGTCGTACACCTCGCGCTCCATCGCTTCGGTGCCGGGGTACAACTCGAACAGCGTGGGCGCGTGCGGTTCGTCGCCGGGGATCTGCACGCGGATCCTCACCCGTGTGGCCTCGGACATGTTCAGCAACGCGACGACGAGTTCGAAGCGCTCGGGTTCGACGCCCTCAGCCAGCGTGCGGCCGGGGTGGGTGAGGTAGTCGACGGCGGTGACGTCGATACACATGTTGAACCCGGCGTCCTTGTACTCCTTGACCTTCGACACGTATTCGTCGCGGGCGACGAACACGACGTTGGGGTCGAGCGGCGCGTGCTCGATGAGTTCGACGCCGGCCGTCGCGTCGGTCATCGCGGCGCTGACGACGTCTCTAGCAGTACGCCGGCGCCGGCGCCGCTGGTCTCACGACGCTTGGTGATCTCGCCGGTCTTGATGCCCTCGTGCAGCGTGAGGATCGCGTGGATGAGCGTCTCGGGCCCGGGGGGACAACCCGGCGCGTACACGTCGACGGGCACGATTTGGTCGACACCCTGGACGATCGCGTAGTTGTTGAACATGCCGCCACTCGACGCACACACGCCCATCGAGATCACCCACTTGGGTTCCATCATCTGGTCGTAGACCTGGCGCAGCACCGGCGCCATCTTCTGGCTCACCCGCCCGGCCACGATCATGAGGTCGGCCTGGCGGGGCGACGCTCGGAACACTTCCATCCCGAAGCGCGACAGGTCGAAGTTGGCCGCGCCCGCGGCCATCATCTCCATCGCGCAACAGGCCAGGCCGAAGGTTGCAGGCCACACGCTGTTGCGGCGCGCCCATTTGACGAGGTCTTCGATCGTGCCGGTGAGGAAGTTGTGGTTGAGCTGTTCGAGACCCATGCCCGTCCTTACGCCGCGTTGCCGATACGGCGCACGGTGGATTCAGTGGTGCGCGTGGTGGTACTGCCGGT
>JBEEFT010000111.1:0-7001 GCA_041166225.1 Actinomycetota bacterium
CCGACCCTTCTTCGGTGCGCGCGACCACGAAGCACCAGTCGGCGGTTTGTGCGAGCGAAGTCCACACCTTCTGCCCGTCGATCACCCACTCCCCACCGTCCAGTCGGGCGCGGGTTTTCACGTTGGCCAGGTCGGACCCGGCGTCGGGCTCGGAGTAGCCCTGACACCACAATTCCGTGCCGGCCACGATCGGCGGCAGGAACCTCTCTTGCTGTTCGGGCGTACCCATCTCGATGATCGTCGGCCCGAGCAGCCCCTCGCCGATGTGGCCCACGCGAACAGGCGCGCCGGCGCGCACGTACTCCTCGTTGAAGATCACCTGTTCTTCGATCGACGCCTCGCGCCCGCCGAAGCGCTTGGGCCAACCGAGGCACGTCCACCCGGCCTCGCCCAGCAACCGCTCCCAGGCGCGGCGCACTTCGAACCCCTCGTGCTCTCGCCCCGGACCGCCGCTAGCACCGAGTTCGGCGAACTCGCCGACGAGGTGTTCCGACAACCAGGCACGCACTTCGTCTCGGAACATCTGACGGAACGTTAGTAAACGGTGGGAGGCGGTTGCCGAGCAAAATGAAACGTGTTCTACTTGCGCGGTGGAGTACCACCTGGCCGATCTGTTCGAGCACGCGGTCGACAATTTCGGCGATCGGGACTTCGTGGTCTGCGACGGAAAACGCCGCACGTACGCCGAGATGGAAGCTCGAGCCAACCAGCTCGCCCACCACCTGCAGGCGGCCGGTGTGAACCCCGGAGAACACGTAGGCATCTACGCGCTGAACTCGGTCGAGTGGATCGAGATCATGTGGGCGGTCTTCAAGATCCGCGCCGTGTGGGTCAACATCAATTTCCGTTACGTCGAAGACGAATTGCGTTACCTCTTCACGAACGCCGACCTCGTCGCTCTCGTTCATCAGCAGCAGTACTCGCCCCGTGTCGTCGGCGTGCTTCCCCACCTGCCCGGCCTGAAGCACATCATCACGATCGACGACGGCAGCGACGCCGACAAGCCCGCCGGCGCCATCGACTACGAAGACGCGCTTGCCGGCGAAAGCGCCGAGCGCGACTTCGCGCCGCGCTCGCCCGACGACCACTACATCCTTTACACCGGCGGCACCACCGGCATGCCCAAGGGCGTCGTGTGGCGCCAGGAAGACGTGTTTTTCGCGCTCGGGGGTGGCCTCGACCTGCCGACCGGAAACCGCGTGTCGTCGCCCAAGGGCATGGTCGAGCGCGGTCTCGCCAACGGCCCGATCACGATGCTGCCCATCGCACCCCTCATGCACGGCGCGACGCAGTGGGGTGTGATGCAGGGCGCGTTCGTGGGCAACAAGCTCGTGCTCACACCGCAGTTCGAGCCCATGGACGTGTGGCGCCTCGTCGAAGAGGAAAAGGTCAACGTCGTGATGATCACGGGCGACGCAATGGGCCGTCCGCTGGTCGAAGCGCTCGACGAGGCCACCGCCAAGTTCGACCTGTCGTCGCTGATCGCGCTGTCGAGCACCGCGGCGCAGTTCTCACCCGCAGTCAAAGACGAGTTCTTCAAGCGCCTGCCCAACCTGGTGATGACCGACTCGGTCGGCTCGTCCGAAGGTGGCGCCAACGGGCTCACGTATGTCTCGAAGGACAACACCGCGATGAAGGGCGGGCCCACCGTCAAGCCCAACGACGACACCGCGGTGTTCGACGACGACGGCAACCGCGTCGCGCCGGGAAGCGGCGTGGTGGGCAAGATCGCCCGCAGCGGCCACGTTCCGATCGGTTACTACAAAGACCCCGAGAAAACCGCCGAGACGTTCGTCGAAATCGACGGGCGCCGCTGGTCGATCCCGGGCGACTTCGCGCTGGTCGAAGCCGACGGCACGATCACGCTGCTCGGGCGGGGTTCGGTGTCGATCAACTCGGGCGGCGAGAAGATCCACCCCGAAGAAGTCGAGGCCGCGGTGAAGTCGCACCCCGACGTGTGGGACGCCGTGGTCGTCGGCGTGCCCGACGAGCGTTGGGGCCAGCGCGTCGCTGCAGTGATCCAAGCCCGCGACGGAGCGGCGCCCGAACTCGACTCGATCCAAGAGCACTGCCGTTTGTCTATCGCCCGCTACAAGGTGCCGCGCGAACTGCACCTCGTCGAAGAGCTTGTGCGCTCCCCGAGCGGCAAGCCCGACTACCGCTGGGCTTTGAACATCGCAACCAAGGAGTCCTAGATGCATACCGATCTCTGCGACATGTTCGGCATCGACCTGCCGATCTTCGCGTTCAGCCATTGCCGCGACGTCGTCGCCGCGGTCAGCAAAGCGGGCGGGCTCGGCGTGCTCGGCGCGCTCGCGTTCAGCAACGAGCAGCTCGAGATGGAGCTGAACTGGATCGACGACAACATCGGCGGCAAGCCCTACGGCGTCGACGTCGTGATGCCCGCGTCGTATGCCGGCGCCGGCGACCTCGACCCCGAGCACATGGAAGAACAGCTCGCGGCGATGATTCCGCAGCGCAACACCGACTGGATCAACAAGGTGCTCGAAGAGCACCACGTGCCGCCGATGCCCGCCGACGAAGAGGTGCACGGCCTGCTCGGCTGGACCCACGAAGGCGCGCGTCCGCAGGTCGACATCGCGCTGGCCCACCCGATCAAGTTGCTCGTGAACGCGCTCGGGCCGCCGCCCAAGGACATCGTCGACCTCGCCCACGATCACGGCGTGAAGGTCGCCGCGCTTATCGGCAGCGTGCAGCAGGCGCAGCGTCAGGTGAACCAGGGCGTCGACATCATCGTCGCCCAGGGCCACGAAGCGGGCGGCCACACCGGGGAGATCGCGTCGATGGTGTTGCTACCGGAGGTTGTGGACGCGGTGGCGCCGGTCCCCGTGCTCGGCGCCGGCGGCATAGGTCGAGGCCGACAGATCGCGGCCGCGATGGCGCTCGGCGCGCAGGGCGTGTGGACCGGTTCGGTCTGGCTTACGACAGCCGAAAGCGACATGCAGCCGATGGTGGTCGAGAAGCTCCTCGCCGCGTCGTCGCGTGACACCGTGCGGTCGCGGTGCATGACGGGCAAGCCGGCGCGTCAGCTGCGCACCGGATGGACCGACGCGTGGGAGGCCGACGACGCGCCGCCGTTCCTGCCCATGCCGCTGCAGTACCTGTCGACGGCCGAAGCGCAGCGCCGTATCGGTCGCTCCGGCAACCGCGACCTCACCGGCATCCCCGTCGGTCAGATCGTCGGCTCCATGAACCAGGTCAAGCCGGTTAAAGACGTCATCTTCGAGATGGTCGAAGAGTTCATCGACGCCAGCGAACGCGTCGCCAAACTCGGCTCCGAGTAAACCCGTTACAACCGCTGGAGGATGGTGCCAGTGGCCAGCGCGCCGCCACAGCACATGCTGATCAGCGCGAACTCTTTGTCGGTGCGCTCGAGTTCATGCAGCGCGGTGGTGATCAGGCGGGAGCCGGTCGAACCCACGGGGTGACCGAGCGCGATCGCGCCGCCGTTCACGTTGACCTTGCTCCAGTCGGGATTGTGCACCCGACCCCACGACAACACGACTGAGGCGAACGCTTCGTTGATCTCGAAGATGTCGATGTCGGCCATCGTCATGCCGGCTTTGGCCAGCACCTTCGCGGTGGCCTCGCCGGGACCGTCGAGGTGGTAGTAGGGATCGGAGCCCACAAGCGTCTGCGCCACGATGCGCGCACGGGGCCGCAGCCCTTTTTCGTTCGCCTTGTCCTCGCTCATCCAGAGCACGGCCGCCGCGCCGTCGGAGATCTGCGAGCTGTTGCCGGCAGTGTGAATGCCGTCGGGCATCACCGGCTTGAGCTTGGCCAGACCCTCGGCCGTGGTCTCGCGCGGGCCCTGGTCTTTGTTGACCACGACGCGCTCGCCGGTGGGCCCGTCGGCGCCCATCACGGGTGCTTCCATCGGGACGATCTCTCGGTCGAAGCGGCCTTCGGCCACCGCGCGCGCCGCGTTCTGCTGCGACCGCAAGCCGAGCTCGTCGACTTCCTCACGCGTGATGCCGCGCTTCTCGGCGATGCGTTCAGCTGCGAGGAACTGGTCGGGCATGTCCCACGGGAAGTTGTCGGGCTTCGACGAACCGGGACCGTTGATCACGTTCATGCCCAACCCGACGCGTGACATTGCCTCGACCCCGCACGCGATCGCGATGTCGGCTGCGCCCGTCGCGATGAGGCCCTGCACGAAGTTGTTCGCCTGTTGAGCCGAACCGCACTGGCAGTCGACCGTGGTCGCCGCCGGTTCGTACGACAGGCCGAGGCTGAGCCACGCGTTGCGGGTGACGTTCGACGCCTGCTCGCCCGCCTGCGTGACGCACCCACCGACGAGTTGTTCGACTTCCGCGGGGTCGAGGCCGTTGCGCTTCACCAACTCGATCTGAGGGACGGCGAGGATCTCGGCCGCGTGCATGCCGGCGAGCACACCGTTGCGCTTGCCGATCGGCGTGCGTACTGCATCGATGATGACGGGATTGGGCATGCGAACTCCTCGTTACGGCCGGGACCCGATACTAGAACCTGTTCTCATTGAGCCGCATAGGCTGCGCGGCCGTGAGCCAATCCCGCGTCGCCAACCACCCCACCCGCGACGACATCGACCTCGTCAGTGGTGCGTTCTGGGGCCGCAACCCGCACGACGAAATGGCCTGGATGCGGGCGAACGCGCCCGTCTACTGGGACGGGCGGGCGTGGGGCATTACGCGCTACGAAGACCTCAAGCGGGTGTCGACCGACCCAGCCACATTCTCGAACGCCGGCGGCATCCGGCCGGACTCGGGACCGATCGCGATGATGATCGACATGGACGACCCGGAACACCTCCGGCGTCGCAAGCTCGTCAACCGTGGGTACACGCCGCGCCGCGTGCGCGACCGCGAGCAGGAAGTGCGCGACGCCTGTGACGCGATCATCGACGCGGCGCTCACCAAGGCCACGTGCGACTTCGTGTGGGACATCGCCGCGCCGTTGCCGCTCGCGATGATCGCCAACGACCTCGGCGTCGACGAGGCCGACCGGCCGCAGTTGCTCGAGTGGAGCGACGCGATGTTGCGCGCCCTCACCGGCGACGAGTCGATGATCGACAAGGCAGCTGAAGCGTTCGCGGGGTACATGACATTCGCGGCCGACGTGATCACCGACCGCAAAGCCACACCCCGCGACGACCTGATGAGCGTGTTGTGCCACGCCGAAGTCGAAGGCGAAAAGCTCAGCGACGACGAGATCATCCACGAGTCGCTCCTCATCCTGATCGGCGGCGACGAGACCACCCGTCACGTGATCTCGGGCGGTGCCTTCCAGCTGCTGAGCGACCGAGCGCAGTGGGACGCGTTGCGCGCCAACCCCGCGTTGATCCCGACTGCAGTCGAGGAGATGTTGCGGTGGGTGTCGCCTATCAAGAACATGAACCGCACCGCGGCCCGCGACGTCGAGTTCGCCGGGCAAACGATCGCGGCGGGCGACAACGTGATGTTGCTGTATCCCTCGGCCAACCGGGACGAGTCGGTGTTCGACGAGCCGTTCCGCTTCGACGTCACCCGTACGCCGAATGAGCACGTGGCGTTCGGCTTCGGCACCCACTTCTGTCTCGGCAACAGCCTGGCCCGCCTCGAACTGCGCGTGATGTTCGAACAACTACTAGAGCGCGTGCCCGACCTCGCGCCGGCGTCGGCCGACGAACCGCCCTATCGCCCGGCGAACTTCATCTCGGGCTACGAAACGCTGCCGGTGAGCCTCGGCGCCAAGCGTTAGTCCTCGATAGTGATGGCCTGCTTAGGGCAGACCTGCGCGGCCTTGACCGCCTTCTCCCGCAGCTCCTCGGGCGGGTTCTCCTGCAAGACGTAGAGAAAGTCGTCGTCGCGCACTTCGAAGATCTCCGGCGCCTCGGCCATGCACAAGGCGTTGCTTTCACACAGGTCGAAATCGACAACCACTCGCATGGCCCGACGTTACGTCGTCACAGACCCGTGAATGAACCCCCGTCGCACACGATCGTCTGACCGGTGACGTAACTGGCCGCAGGCGAGGCGAGGAACGCCACGACCGAGCCAATGTCGCGCTCGGGGTCGCCCAACCGGCCCAGCGGCAGGCGCGCTTCGAGCCCGGGCTTCAGGTCCGGGTTCTTGGCGAAGGCGTACTCGAGCGCACCGGTCAACGCGATGGGCGCGATGCAGTTGACGGTGATGGCGTGCGCGCCCCACTCCCGCGCCAAAGACTTGGCCAGCGCCCGCTGCGCTCCCTTCACCGCGCCGTACAGCGGGAGCGACGCGCTGCCCTCGATGCCGGCGGCTGAACTCACGAGGATCAACCGCCCGGCGCCCGACACTCGCAGGTGCGGCGACGCGGCCTGTGCGCACCAGATCGACGCCCACACCGCCGACTTCGACACGCGCTCCCACTCCTCGTCGGTCGCGTCCTCGATCCGATACGGGCGGCCGGTCCCGGTGAACGCGTTGTGCACCATCACGTCGAGGCCGCCGAATTCGGCCACGCCCCGCTCGACGGCGGCGAATATCGCGTCGCGCTGCAACACGTCGGTCGGTACGCAGATCGCCTGTCCACCGCGGGCCCGGATCTCTTCGGCGACGGGCTCGCCGTTGTCAGCGCGACGCGCCGCGACCACCACCGCGTGGCCCGCGTCGGCCAGCGCGAGCGCGCAACCACGCCCGACGCCCTGGCCCGATCCGGTCACCAGCGCCACGGTCACAGGCCGAGCTCCGGGCCGCCGACAGGAATGGTGACGCCCGACACACCGGCTCCCGCGTCACTGGCGAGGAACGCCACCACCGGCGCGATCTCGTCGCGGTGGTCCGTGTACGGAAGCGCGACCGACAGGCAGTTGACGGTGACGCCATCGGGCTTCCACTGCCGCGCCGCCGCGAGCGCGAGCACCCGCACCGCCTCGCTCGCCGCACACGTCGCCGCGAAACCGGCCGCGCCCGAGTGCACGATCGACGGGAGCACGAATACGAAGCGCGTAACACCGGAGGCGCGACCTTCTTGCAACGCGCGCA
>JBEEFT010000112.1:0-9756 GCA_041166225.1 Actinomycetota bacterium
GCACGTCGCACATGGCCATCACCGGCCCCGATGTGGTGAAGGCGGTGACGGGTGAAGACGTGACGCTCGAAGAACTCGGCGGCGCGATGAGCCACGCCACGAAGTCGGGTGTGGCGTGTTTCGTAACTCCCGACGAAAAGGCGTGCCTCGATCAGGTGCGGTACCTGCTGTCGTTCCTGCCAACGAACAACCTCGAAGAGCCGCCGTTCTTCGCGCCGGGCGACGCCCCTGATCGCCTCTGCCCCGAGCTCGTCGACATCCTCCCGCCCAACTCGAACCAGCCCTACGACATGAAGAGGATCGTGTCGACTGTTGTCGACGACGGAGAGTTCTTCGAGTACCACGCGCATTGGGCCAAGAACATCGTGTGCGGTTACGCCCGCATCGACGGCAACGTCGTGGGCATCGTCGGTAACCAGCCGCAGATGATGGCGGGCGTGCTCGACATCGAGTCGTCGGAAAAAGCCGCGCGGTTCGTTCGCACGTGCGACGCGTTCAACATCCCGCTCGTCACGTTCGTCGACGTGCCCGGCTTCCTTCCCGGTACCGAGCAGGAGTACGGCGGCATCATCCGTCACGGCGCCAAACTGCTCTACGCATACTGCGAGTCGACGGTGCCGCGCATTCAGATCGTCACGCGTAAGGCGTACGGCGGCGCCTACGTCGTCATGAACTCGAAGTCGATCGGGTGCGACCTGGCGTACGCGTGGCCGTCCGCCGAGTTCGCGGTGATGGGTCCGTCGGGTGCGGTCGAGTTGTTGTATCGCCGCGAACTGGCTGCGGCCGACGACCCCGTCGCCCGCAAAGCCGAGCTGGTCGACGAGTACACCGAGAACTTCGTGAACCCCTACGGCGCGGCTGAGCGCGGTTACGTCGACGACGTCATCGACCCCGCCGAGACCCGCATCGTGTTGTGCCGGGCGCTCGCGCTGCTGCGCTCGAAGAAGGAAGAACTGCCCAAGCGCAAGCACGGAAACGTTCCCCTGTAGTGACTGCTAGTCCTCCGCCCGACGACGTGATGGCGGTGATCGTCGCCGCGGTCGACGCAGTGTGGCCCCGCGCGGTGGCCGTCGACCCTCGCGCCCGCACCAACGACAACGACGCTCCCTCGTGGCGCTTCAGCGGTCGCACCTGGGGCCCGCGCCCCGCGGCGAACCGTTCCCGCCCGACGTTTTAATCCCGGGCGGGCCGTAACCTCGGTGCGATGGCGCCCGAACTCACCACGGTCTCTGAGAACACGGCGGTTGTGTTCGACGGGACGATCGTTCACCGCTACGACGGGTTGCCGAGCGACAGCGACTTCGAGTTCGACGGCGTAGCTGGGCGCACTCTGGCCCGACCCCACGGCGAACTGTTGTGTCGGGTCGCCACCGTCAACGACGTGCATTTCGGCGAGACGGAGTGCGGAATGATCGAAGGCCTCGACATCGGGCCCGTGCTGTCGGCCGAGCCGGGCGAGCGCCCGTACCCCGACGTGATGAACGAGGCGGCGGCGACCGAGATCAAGGCCATCGACCCCGCGGCTGTCGTGGCCAAGGGCGACCTCACCACCCGCGGTATCCGCGCCGAGTACGACCAGTTCCTCGCCTGTTACGGCACCGCCTTCGGCGACAAGCTCGTGCACGTGCGCGGCAACCACGACGGCTACTACGGCGAGACGTTCGCCGCCGAAGCGCCCATCGAAGTTGCGCTGCCGGGCGTCACCCTTGCCGTGCTCGACACGGTGATCCCGCGTCAAACTCCGGGACAGATCACCGACGCGACGGCCGAGTGGCTCGATGAACTCGCCGCCCGCACCGAACAGCGCGTGCTTGTCTTCGGTCACCACCATGTCTGGTCGCCGACGAGCCGTACCCGCGAGCCGACGTACTTCGGCATCAACCCCGATGACTCGGAAAAGCTCATCGACGTGTTCGTGCGCCGTCCCAACCTCGTCGGCTACTTCGCCGGCCACACCCACCGCAACCGCGTCCGACAGATGCCGTCGACCGCCCAGGTGCCGTGGGTGGAGGTGTCGGCCACGAAGGACTTCCCCGGGGCGTGGGCGGAATACCGTGTCTTCGAAGGCGGCATCCTCCAGGTCATGCACCGGATCAGTGCGCCCGACGCCCTCGACTGGACCGAACGAACGCGAGCCATGTTCGGCGGTTTGTACCCGACGTACTCGTTTGGGCAAATAGAGGATCGTTGTTTCGGTGTGACCGCATAACTACCGATTTCGGGCTGATTCGGCGCCAAAGGGCAAAGATGGCAGTCTTCGCGAGATAGCGCGCCGCCCGTCGTTAAACGAACGTGGCAGCGACAGGCGGGGAGCGACGGCTCGTCGCGCTCGACGGAGTGCGTGGCCTTGCCATCGCGGGTGTGGTGCTCTTCCACGTCACGAACGCCACCAGCAGCAGTCGCGGCGCGAAGGTGCTCACGCGCGTTACCGGTGCGGGATGGCTGGGCGTCGAACTGTTCTTCGCGTTGTCGGCGTTCCTCATCACGTCTCAATTGGCGAAACGCCCCGACGGCGGCGACTACGCCGCCCGGCGACTCCGACGGATCGTGCCGATGTACGCGTTCGTGCTGGTGTTGTTTCTCGTCGTCACGCCGCTTGCTGCGCGCGCGCTCCACACCCACGGCGCGATCACAGACGGGCTACCGAAGACCGACGGCGTACGCGGCGTCCAATGGATGTTCGTGCTGATGGTCCAGAACTTCGCGATGTTCACGCGGCACGCGTTTTTGCATCCGGCGCTCGGCGTTACCTGGTCGCTCGCGGTCGAGGTGCAGTTCTACGTCGCGTGGTTCGTGCTCATGCGCCGCAGCCAGCGTTTCGTCACCCGCTTCGCGGTCGGTGCCATCGTGTTCGCCCCGCTCTGGCGGGCGGGGCTCACGCTTGCCGGCGTCGACGCCACCCGCATCTACGTGCTGCCGGTCTCGCACCTCGATCTCTTCGGCTGGGGCACGTTGCTTGCGCTGTGGCACCGCGACGCGACGGCGGTCGACTGGCTGCGCTCGCGCTGGACGATCGTCGGTGCCGGCACGGCGTTCGTCGCATGGCTCGTGTTCGCGAGCCGACCGCTCGGCGAGACGGGCATGACGCCGGGCCAGCTGTCGGTCGGCATCACAATCGCGGCGTTGCTAATCGCGGCGTGCATCCACCGCGTTCTCACCCACGGCGGTGTGCTCGACCGCGCGTTGCGCTGGCCCGCTCTCACCGGGTTGGGCGTGATCAGTTACAGCGTCTACCTGCTGCACACCGCCGTCGAGCACGTTTTCCGCCGTGTCGTGGTGCCGCACACCGGCCTCGCGTCATTCGTCCGCGATCACGATCTCGCCGGCCAGCTGACGTTGTTCATGCTCGTAGGAGCAGTGTCGATCGCGCTGTCGATCGTGACGTATCAGTTGGTTGAACGACCGTTCATGCGCCCGAGCCAGCGGCGGCGCGTGCTGGTGGACCTGCGGCGCGACGTACGCCCCGGCGCGCACGTCACGTCGTAGGCGCGTCGGCGTGACGCTTCAGGCCGCGCTGCCGGCGCGGTACGCCGCGACGATGTCGGCGACTTCGCCCATCATCTCGGCCAGCGCGTAGTCCTTCGGCGTGTAAACGGCGGTGACGCCGCCGTCGATCAGCTTGGCCGCATCTTCCTCGGGGATGATCCCGCCGACGATGACAGGCGCGTCGACACCGGCCGCGCGCACGAGCCGGATCACCTCGGGCACGAGTTCGAGGTGACCGCCCGAAAGGATCGACAAGCCGATCACGTCGACGTCTTCGTCACGCGCGGCATCGGCGATCTGCTGGGGCGTGAGCCGGATGCCCTGGTAGATCACTTCGAAGCCGGCGTCGCGCGCTGCGACGGCGACCTGCTCGGCGCCGTTGCTGTGGCCGTCGAGGCCGGGCTTCGCCACCAGAAAGCGCGGCGGTCCGCCCACGAGCGCTGCGACTTTGGCTGCGGTGGGTGCCATCTCGGCCCCGCGTCCGCCGACCGCACCGCTCACGCCGGTGGGTGCGCGGTACTCGCCGAACACCGACCGCAGCGCCTCGGCCCATTCGCCGGTAGTGCCGCCCGCGTGCGCGAGCGCGATCGTGGCCGGCATCACGTTCTCGTCGGTGGCGGCAACCCGGCGCAGTTCGGTTAACGCCGCTTCCACCGCGACGTTGTCGCGCGCCGAGCGCCACGCGACGAGTTCTTCCTTCGCGGCCACTTCCACCGCAGGATCCACGCGCAGGATGGCGCCCTCACCGCCGAGCGGAGACACCGCCGTCTCCTCGTAACAGTTGACGCCGACCACCTTCTGCTCACCGACCTCGATACGCCGCGCCCGCGCCGCCTGCGACCGCACGAGGCGCGACTTCATCTCGTCGATCGCCTCGAAGGCGCCGCCCATGGCGAGGATCTCGTCGAGCTCGGTAGTGGCCGCGTCGACCAACTCCGAGGTGCGCGCTTCGATCACGTGCGAACCGTTGAAGATGTCGTCGTACTCGAGCACGTCGGTTTCGAATGCGAGCACCTGCTGCATGCGCAACGCCCACTGTTGATCCCACGGACGGGGCAGACCGAGCGCTTCGTTCCACGCCGGCAACTGCAACGACCGCGTGCGCGCGTCTTTCGACAACGTGACGCCGAGCATCTCCAACACGATGCGCTGCACGTTGTTCTCGGGCTGCGCCTCGGTGAGCCCGAGCGAGTTGACCTGCACGGCGTAGCGGAAGCGGCGGGCCTTGGCGTCTTCCACGCCGTAGCGCTCGCGCGTGATCCGGTCCCACAAGATGCCGAAGGCGCGCATCTTGCACACCTCTTCGACGAAGCGGATGCCCGCGTTCACGAAGAACGAGATCCGCTCGACGACTTTGGGCAGTTCCTCGGCGCTGACTTGGCCCGAGTCGCGCACCGCGTCGAGCACGCCGATCGCGGTGGCCATCGTGAACGCAAGTTCCTGCACCGGCGTGGCCCCGGCCTCTTGCAGGTGGTAGCTGCACACGTTGATCGGGTTCCACCGGGGGACGTGGCGCACTGTGTAAGCGATCGTGTCGACGGTGAGCCGGCGCGACGCCTCGGGCGGGAAGATGTAGGTCCCGCGCGACAGGTATTCCTTGATGATGTCGTTCTGTGTGGTGCCGCCGAGCACCGACGGGTCGATCCCGCGGTTCTCGGCGTTGGCGATGTACAACGCGAGCATCCACGACGCCGGGGCGTTGATCGTCATCGAGGTCGTCAGCTCGTCGACGGGGATCTGGTCGAACAGCTGCTCCACGTGGCCGAGGTGCACCACGGGCACGCCGACCTTGCCAACTTCACCCGCGGCCTGCGCCGCGTCGGGGTCGTAACCGGTCTGCGTCGGCAGGTCGAAGGCCACCGACAGACCGGTCTGGCCTTTGGCCAAGTTCGTGCGGTACAGCTCGTTCGACGCTTTGGCCGTGGAGTGTCCGGAGTAGGTGCGCATGACCCAGGGGCGATCAGCCATGCCTCTATCGTCGCACTCCAGTTAGCATGTAGTCATGCCGATCGGAACAACACTGCTCCGGCTGCTGGGCGTAGCTGCGATGTCGGCTGCTCCCGCGGCCGCTTTGGACACGTCGTCCACCCCCAACATCGCTACCGGCGACGCGGTCGCGGTGCCCGCCGATGGCGGCGTGCAGAACACGGGTGGCAACGTCCAGATCGGCACCGGCGAAGGTACCTCCAGCGTCGTGTCAGGTCCTCCGGCCGCTGCGCCCGCAGCCGTCCCGGTGCCGTCGATCGGGACGAAGGCGATTGCGCCTGCGCCGGCCAAGCCCGTTCCCGGTGCCGACGCCGTCGCCCGGGCCAAGGCGCTCGCCGATGCGGCACGCGCCCGCGCCCAAGCACAGATCGACGCCGCTCGGGCGCAGGTCGAGCGTGCGGTCGCACAAGCGCACCAGCAAGTCGACGCGGCCGAGGCCAGCGCGCACTCCCAGTCGAGCGCGGCTGAAGCCAACGCGCACGCCCAAGCGTCGTCGTCGCACTCGTAACCCGTTCACTAGCGTTCGGCGTTCAATCACTGTTCTGGAGGACCGCGTGTCGCGCCTGAAATTTTCGTATCTCGGTTGGGCCGCCGCGGCGGCGGGCGCAGTAGCGGTCGCGTTCCTAAGCGTCGGTGGCGGTGCGCCGGCTACACCGTTAACGCCAGCAGCGAACGTGCAGCCGACCCTGCCCGGGGGCGCGCCGTTGCCGACCACGCCGCGTCGGCGGGTCATCCCAACCACGCCGCGTCCCACGGCGCCACCCCGCCCGGTCACGCCGACAATCGGCGGTCACCCGACGACCACGGTCAACGCCGACAGCGCCCGTGACGACGCTGCGGAGAAGCGGGCTGACGCCGAGAAGGCGTCGGACCAACAACATCAAGACGCCGATAAGCAACGGGCCGACGCCGAGAAGAATCGGCAGCAGGCCGAAGCCGATGCGGCCAAGAAGCGCGCCGAAGCGGAGAAGCAGCGTCAAGACGCCGAGCGCCAGCGCGATCAAATGCGCAACAACCGGCCGACCACGTCGACGACCCGGCCCTAACACCGACCTTCTGCGGATTCGTGCCGGGTGCCGGCGCAGAACCCCCAGAAGATCGAGTGGGCTTAGTACGTGTAGAAGCCCTGGCCGCTCTTACGGCCGAGCTGCTGGGCGGTGAGCATGCGGCGCAGAGTCGGGGCCGTCGCGTAGTTCGGGTCTTTGAACTCTTCGTACAGCGCGTCGAGGATCGCCACGCTGGTGTCTAGGCCCACGAGGTCAAGCAGCGCCAACGGGCCCATCGGGAAGTTGCAACCGCCCTGCATCGCGGCGTCGATGTCGGCCGCGGTGGCGATGCCCCGCTCGAGCATCTTCACCGCGTTGTTGAGGTACGGGAACAGCAGCGCGTTCACGATGAAGCCCGCCTCGTCCTTCACGGTGACGGGCGTCTTGCCGCACGCCTCGGCGAAGGCCAGCGCCTCCGCGATGGTTTCGTCGCTCGCGGTGAGCGGGCGAACGATCTCGACCAGCTTCATCGCCGGCGCCGGGTTAAAGAAGTGGACGCCGCAGACCCGCTCGGGTCGCCCCGTTTCCATGGCCAGGTCGATGACCGACAACGTCGACGTATTCGTCGCGAGGATCGCGCTGTCTTGCACGACCCGGTCGAGCTCGTTGAACAGTTCCTTCTTGGCTTCGAGGTCTTCGACAATCGACTCGAGCACTAGGTCGCAGTCCTTCAGTGCCGTCAACTCTGAGGTTGCGGTGACTCGCCCGAGCGTGGCGGTGCGGTCTTCATCGGACAGCCGGCCCTTGTCGACCTGCTTGGCCAGCGACTTTTCGAGCGAGGCGACCATCGCATCGGCCGTCTCTTGGCGCCGACTGCGCAGCACGACTTCGTGGCCGTTCTTGGCAGCCACTTCGGCCACACCCGAGCCCATGATTCCCGATCCGACAATGCCGACACGCTTGATGGTCATGGCGGCGCACGTTACTGCGCGGTAATCCGTCGTTGCCTCGTCGGCCAGTACGTTCTCCGGGTGGCCCACCCCGTCTTCGCCGCTTGGTACGAGCGCAGCATGGACATGCTCGACGCCGCTGGCCTCGGTGCCCGCCGCGAGCACCTGCTCGCGCACGCGTGCGGACGAGTCCTCGAAGTCGGCGCGGGCACGGGCCGGAACGTGCCGCTGTATCGCGACGTCGACGAAGTAGTCGCCCTCGAACCCGACGCGGCGATGGCGAAGTGGCTGCGCGGGCGCGTCGAACGCGCGGTGGTCCCGGTCACCATCGTCGAGTCCACGATCGCGCAGGCCCGCCTCGACAAGGCCTCGTTCGACACGGTCGTGTGCAGCCTCGTTTTGTGTTCGGTCGAAGACGTCGACGCGACGCTGCGCCACGTCGACGAACTCCTCGCGCCTGGTGGTCAGGTGCTGGCACTCGAACACGTGCGGTCGCCCGGCCTGCGCGGACATCTGCAAGACGCGTCGGCACCGGTATGGCGTCATATGGCCGCGGGCTGCCGCCCGAACCGAGACCCGATCGACGCGCTGCGTCGCAACGGATTCGCCGTAACCGACTGTGATCGGTTCATGATGAACCGCACGTTTCCGATCGTGGCGCCTCACGTTGCGGTGGTGGCGATCCGCAAAGGCAAACCGGCATCAACCGAAGGAGAAACCGCGTGAGTGGATGGCTGGCGCTAGTTGGCGGACATGAATGGACCGACGGGTGCCGCCCTATCGACGAAATCCTGTTGAAGGAATCCGGCGCCAAGGATGTGGTGTTGGTGCCAACCGCCGCCGCCTACGAACAGCCAGGTAAAACGATCGAGGCGGCAACCGCGTACTTCGGTTCGCTCGGCGTCACGGTGCGGGCGCTCGACCTCCTCACGCGCCCCGCGGCGAGCGACGACGCGAACGTGCACGCGCTGAAAGGCGCGTCGCTCGTGTACTTCGCCGACGGGTCACCGCTGCATTTGCGCTCGGTGCTCAAAGACACGCCGTGTTGGGATGCACTCGTCGCGGCATGGGCGAACGGCACGGGCGTCGCGGGCACCGGAGCCGGCGCGATGGTGCTCGGCGACCCGATGGTCGATCCCCGCGGCGGCGCGTTCACGCTCGGCCTCGGTCTGCTGCCGTCGATGGCAGCGATGACCCAAACGCATGACTGGCACGACGAAACCAAACGCCGCACGATCCAGTTGGCCAACAAAGGCTTGCCGCTGATCGCGGTCGACGACGCCACCGCAGCGATGCGGTCACCGAACGGCGACTGGTCGATCGTCGGCGTCGGCGGCGCCACCGTGTACTGCAACGGCGAAGAAGGCGACCTCAGCCTGTTGCCGTAGCGCCTCATCCATACCGAACCGGGGACGCCTGGTGTCGTCAGACGACACCACGGGCCCCCAGTTCGAGAATGTTGGAGCTAGTCGTCCTCGGTGATTCGGATCGAGTTGATCGTTACTGGCTCGGTCGGAGCACCCGAACGCGAACCCGCCGCCTCTATCGCAGCGAGCACTTCGAGGCCCTTAATCACCTGACCGAACAGCGAATACTGCGGCGGCAGTTGCACGCCGTCGCGGCCGCTCACGATGAAGAACTGCGAGCCGTTCGTGTTCGGCCCGGCGTTCGCCATGGCGATCGAACCGATTTCGTAGCGACCCGCAGGGGGCAGCTCGTCGGCGAACTGGTAGCCGGGGCCGCCGCGGCCCGAGCCTTCGGGGCAGCCGCCCTGCACCATGAAGCCGGGGATGATGCGGTGGAAGTTCAGGCCGTCGTAGTAGCCGTGGCGAGCCAGGTACACGAACGAGTTCACCGTGTTCGGTGCGCGCTCGGGCGCGAGGGCAACGGTCATGTCGCCCTTCGACGTCGAGATCACCGCGGTGTAGCGCTTGTTCGCGTCGATGCCGAGTTCGGGTGACTTGGGGAAACGCGTCGTGCGTTCCGCTTGATGCTCAGTAGGGAAGTCGGACACGTCTACTCCTCGGTGATGGTGACTTTTACGATCTTGTGTTCGGTGGTGGGTGTACCCCCGGCGGATCCGTCGTCGTTGATCTTCTTGACGACGTCGAGCCCGTTGGTGATGCGCCCGAACGGGCTGTACTTCGCAACGCCACCCACGGCCGACAACAACTGGTCGGCGCCGTTTTGCGACACAACCAAGAAGAACTGGGAGCCGTTTGTGTTCGCGCCCGAGTTCGCCATGGCGATGTCGCCGATTTGGTACTTGTAGCCCGCGGGGATCTCGTCTTCGAACTGGTAGCCCGGGCCGCCGCCGCCGGTGCCGTCGGGTGAACCGCCCTGGTCGA
>JBEEFT010000113.1:0-4694 GCA_041166225.1 Actinomycetota bacterium
TGGGCACCGAAGCACACGAAGATCAGCAGCAACAGCACGACCACGCTCACCACTGCGACGCGGTGACGGAAGAACCGGCGACGAATCAGTTGCCATTGCGAGCGCGCCTCGGGCTCGGGCGCCCCGCCTTCGGGCTCGAGGCTCGCCCGTTGATAGTCCGGAACGATGCTCATTTAGCGTTTCCTCGCACGCTCACGACAACCGGATCCGTGGATCGAGCACGCCGTAGAGCAGGTCGGCGAGAAGGTTGAACGCGATGATCATCACTGCGGCTACGAGCATCCAGGCTTCCAGCACGTAGGCGTCGCCCTGCTGGATAGCGGAGAAGAACACACGGCCCATTCCGCCGATCGAAAAGATCTGCTCGGTGATGATGAGCCCGCCGAACAACGCACCGAAGTCGAGCGCGACCACCGTGACGAACGGGATCAGCGCGTTACGCAGCGCGTGCTTGAGCACCACCGTCCGCTGCGGGAGGCCCTTGGCCTTGGCCGTGCGCACATAGTCGGCGTTGAGCGAATCAAGCATCGAAGCTCGCTCGTACCGGCTCCACGACGCAATGATCTGCACGCACAACGTCGCGATAGGAAGCGGCAGATGTTTCAGGTAGTCGAGGCCGAAGCCGTGTGAGTCGCCGCTGTGCAGGCCGAGGGACAACAACCAGTGGTGCTGTACCGCGAAGAACTGAATCGCGATGAGCCCGAACCAGAACGGCGGCATCGCCACCCCGATGTACGACAAGCCGGTGAACGCGTAGTCGAGGGTCGAGTACTGCCTCACCGCGGAGTACACGCCGACCGCGAGGGCGACGGCACAGGACACTGCGGCGCCGATGAGGATCAGCTGCAGCGTGTTGCCCATGGCGCGGTGGATGGTGGTGGTGACGTTCTCGCGGGTGATCTCACTCTGACCGAAGTCGCCGCGCACCGCCCCCTTGAGCCAACGGCCGTATTGCGTGACTAGCGGATCGTCGAGACCCAGCCGGTGCTGCTCACGGATCCGCACCTGCGGATCTCGTGAGGCAGCAAGCCGGGCGGTTGGATCGAACGTCGTCCGTACGAAGACGAACAACAAGAACGAAGCGATGAGAAGTACGGGAACCGAGTATGCGACACGCCGTATGGAGTAGGTGAGCACCTCGGTTCCCGCTTCTCGTTTGTTCTCCCTAGCTCCGTAGTCCCCAGGTGTTCATGTTCACGAACGGACCGGAGAGTGCGTTGTCTTCCACGTGGCCGACGATCTTGTCGCTCCAGAGGAAGATCGTGGGCAGCGGGTCGATCGGCAGGCTGATGACGTTGTCGGCCGAAATCTTGCTTGCGGCCTTACCGGCATCGGCGAGCTTCGCGTCGTCGAGCTCACTGTCGAGTTTCAGCAGTTGCTCGTCGAGCGCCGGGATGCTCGTGCGGGTGTAGTTGTTGCCACCGCTCTTGCCAATCGGGCTCATGTTCTTGGTGCAGAACAGGTTGCACGTGCTGGGGCCGAGCGCAGTGAAGACCTGGGCATAAATCGCGGCCTGGAAGTCACCGGTAGGCAACGCCTTGCCGAATAGGTCGCCGGCTTTGATGTTGTCGACCTGCATGTCCATACCCGCAGCCTTGAATTGCGTCTGCAGGATCTGCTCCGTGGTCTCACGACGCTTGTTACCGGCCGTGGTGCGCACCTTGAAGCTCAGCTTCTGGCCACCCTTGGCGTAGATGCCGTCGGCACCCTTGGCCCACCCGGCGCCGGTCAGCAGCTTGTCGGCCTGGCCGAGGTCGAGCTTGTACTTCGCGTACGCCTGCGGGTCGGTGTATTGGCTCACGATCGGAGCGTTGACGTCGTTCAGCGGCTCTTTCACGCCGAGGGCGCCGAAGAGGCGCTGGACAATGGCGGCGCGATCGACGGAATACGCAACGGCCTTGCGAACGGCGACGTCGTTGAACGGGGCCACCGCGTTGTTCAGCCACAGCGCTTCGAAGTTGCCAGTCTTGGACGAGATGTCCTTCTTTACGCCGGGCAGACCGGCGTTGATCTGGTCGACCGCATCGAGTTGGGGCTGCGGCCAAATGGCCGAGACCTGGCCCGACTTGAACGCCGTGAACTCAGCCGACGTGTCGGCCTGAATCTTGAAGATCACCTTGTCGAGATATGGCTTCTGACCCCAGTAGTTGGGGTTCGGCACGAGCGTGATGTTGTCGGTCTTCACCCAGCCCGCTTTGCCGCCGGCCAGCATCCACGGACCACCGGAGAAGTCGTAGCCGTCTTTCATCTCCGCGTCGCGGTCCTTGCCCAGCAGAATGTGGCTGGGGAAGATGCCGTAGTTCGACGTGAAGAGGCTCTTCCAGTCGGAATACGTCTTGCCGGCCTTGAACGTGACGACTGCGGTAGCGGGATCGCTGTCGTCGACGCCCTGGACCAGGTCGTAGCCGGTCTTGTCGTAGACGTCGGCGCCGTTGGCGATCTGGTCCCACGTGTACTTGAAGTCGCTCGACGTGATGGGCTGGCCGTCGCTCCACACTGCCTTGGGGTTGATCTTGTACGTGACCTTCTGGACCGGGCTCGTCTCGAGTTTCGGCTCTTCGGTGAGCAAGCTGCTGGCCTTGTACGTATAGCTGTTGCCGTTGCGGATGAAGTCCATCGTCTTCGGCAGGGTGTTTTCCTTCACCATGTAGTCGCCCCACGTGGAGCCGCTACAGCTGCCGATGAAGTCGAGACAATCCGGCTCCTGCTCGGCGCCGATCACCAGCGTGCCGCCCTTAGGCACATTGGCGTTGGTGGTGGTGGACTTGGAACCAGCGTCCTTGTTGTTGTCGGACTTACCGCACGCTGTTGCGATCATTCCGAGGCTTAGTACCAAGGCAAGGAGCGCTGCTCCTCGACGGTGTGGTTTCACTACGAACCTCCTGGGTTGGTTCCGATTGTTTGAAACCCCAGCGGGTGCGCCCCCCACCTTCGGGCAGTGCTGCGATCGCACTGTGACTCTGTTAGTGCTGAACATAATGCTGTGCGCACGCCTAGGTCGACCATCCGCGCGCTTTGGCTATTTCGTCCAGCGCCACGACGCCACGTCCCACGCCGGTCCGGTCACGGCGAATCCGTTCGCGGAAACGCCCTCGAGTCCGTCGCGCACCGCGATCACCGGCCGCTCGCGCCACAACGGCAACACGAGTCCGCCGGTCTCGAGTTGGCTTGCGAGTTCGCGGGCCGCACGACGGTCGCCGCTGTCGGCGGCCACGGCGAGGTCGTGGTTCACCGGCGCCGCTTCGCAGACCCAACAGCGTTGTGGTGACGGCGGCTGAAGCTGCACGACCGCGTCGAAGTTACCGGCGGCGTACGCGGTGAGTACCTGGTCGAAATCGGCCTGGCGCAACTCGAGGTTCAAACCGCGTTGACGCCCGAGCCGCTGCATCGCTTGGAGTAACAGCGCGAATTGGGGTTCTTCGACCGGCGCCAGCAGCGACGGCACCCCGGGCGCAGTCGGCGCCTTCACATCGGCGGCCGTGCTGGGACCTGCCGCTACCGCCTCACCATGCAGCAGGACGTCGGTGAAGCGTTGACGGTTAACCAACGCGAAGAGTGCGGCCCGCCGCTCTTGCGACAGGCGCGCCGGGTTCGCGATCAGCGCCGCCGTCCACCCACCGGCCGCGGACGTTCCCGTTACGACGCGCGCGCCGTGAACGTGTTGGAGCCGCGCGGTTCGGGCGCTGAATGCGGGCGGCGCGATGACGTCGAGTTCACCCCGCTCGAGCAGCCTCGTCGCGATTTCAGGGTCGGGCGCGAACACGAGATGAAGCGCGCCGATCAGCGGGACGGCGCCGTAGTACGCCGGATTACGGGTGAGCACCGCCTCGAGACCGGGCGTCTGTGTGCTCAACCGAAACGGGCCGCCGTACACGCCGTCAGTCGCCGGGCGTATTACGTCGAGACCCGACCACAGCCGTCGCCAGCCCGGAAGTGGCTGCGTGAAGTGAACCCGAATCGTGCCCCGGATGTTGGGCGCGTCGACGGTCTTTACGAACCGGCCGTCTGCGCTGCGGCGAAGGTCGTCGACAGTGATGGGTGTGCCATCAGACCACCGGGCGCGGCGCCGCAGGCGGAACGTCGCGGACTCGTTGCCGGGGGCCGTGCGATCGGTGCCCTTGCGAACCAGGTCCGGTTCCCACGTGCCGGCAGGCGTGGCCCGAAACAGCTGCGGGTAAATGAGCGAGCGCGTGGCGGCGGCGCCATAACCGGCACCGTTCGGATCAGGCGACATCCACACACCAACCCGTACCGAGTCGCGCGCCGAGCGAGCGCTCGAGGTGGTTGTCGCGCTCGACGTGTGGCCGTTGGTGCAGGCCGGAAGGGTGAGAGCCAGCGCAAGCAACGCGCCAAGTGCAGCGCGTTTCACTGCGCTGCTACTGCATGCGCAGGGCGAGGATCAGCGTGGTGAAGCCGAACAGCAGCGCTGCCGCGATCGTGATCCGGTCGAGGTTGCGCTCGACCACCGTCGAGCCGGCTGCGACTGAACCCATCCCGCCGAACATGTCGGACAGACCGCCGCCTCGTCCGCTGTGAAGCAGGATCAGGACGATCAAAGCCATCGACACGATCACGTGCACCGTGATGATGCTGGCGGTAACAGCGTTGACGGCGAGCAGACCAGTAATCACGAGCGCAGGACTCTAATACGTCACGATGGCTGCGAAGTCATCGGGGTCGAGGCTGGCGCCGCC
>JBEEFT010000114.1:0-17195 GCA_041166225.1 Actinomycetota bacterium
CTCGATGCTGGTAAGCGAGGCCGACGGCGGCGGGTCGTTCAGCCGTCACGGAATCCTCGACGCGGTACTCGTCGCCGAAGAGATGGGCGCCGCGGTGGCCCCCGGTCCGCTTGTGCCGACCAACGTGGTGGCGGCGACGATTTCACGTCACGGCACCGACGGTCAGAAGGCGGCGTGGCTGCCCGGACTGTTGTCGGGTGAGTTGATCGGCGCGTGGGTCGCAGGCGATGGCGCGATCGTCGAAGCAGGCGCGCAAGCCGACGTGTTCCTGGTGACGGGGGCCGACGGCGCGCAGCGCATCGTGGCCGCCGCCGACGCAACGGTCGCTCCTCTCGGCGGGCTCGACTTGGTGCGACGCTTCGCACGCGTCGACGTACCCGTCGGCGTCGGAGAATCCATCGGTGGTGACGGCGAGCGCGAATTGCTGATCGCCGTCACGCTGCAGTGCGCCGAGACGTGCGGAGTGATCCAGCGCATCTTCGACATGACGCTCGAGTACATGGGCGACCGCTACTCGTTCGGGCGTCCCATCTCGTCGTACCAAGCGCTGAAACACCGCATGGCCGACAACAAGATGTACGTCGAAGCCAGCCACGCGGTCACGAGCGCGGCCGCCCGCGCGGTTGCCGACGAAGCGGCCGACGTCGCGGTGCAAGTGAGCGCGGCGAAGAGCTACATCGGCGCGTTGGCGACCGAGATGATTCAGGACTGCGTCCAGCTGCACGGCGGCATCGGCGTCACCTGGGAACACGACCTGCACCTCTATTTACGCCGGGCCACCGTGAACCGCGCGACGTACGGCACCCCAGCCGCGCACCGCGACCGCATCGCGACCGCGCTGGTAGGTGCGGCATGACCGAAACCGTCGACGAGTTCCGCACGCGGGCCCGCGCGTGGCTGAAAGACAACATGCCGCCCGCGATTTTCGATCCGTGGGATCGGAGGGCCGAAGGCCGCCGCGACGTCGAGCGTGCGCTGCAGCGCAAATTGTGGGACGGGGGGTTCGCCGGCATCTGCTTCCCCGCCGAGTACGGCGGCCTGGGCTTGCCCGTCGAGTACCAGCACGCGTTCACCGAGGAGTCGGCGCCCTACGACATGCCCTATGGCATCAACCTGCCGACGCTGTCCATCCTCGCAGCGACGCTCGTCGACTTCGGGTCGCACGAACAGAAAGTGCGGCACCTGCCCGCGATCTTGCGGGGCGAAGAGCTATGGGTTCAGTTGTTGAGCGAGCCCAGCGGCGGCAGCGACCTCGCCGGGTGCCTCACCCGCGCCGACCGCGACGGCGATGTTTTCGTGCTCAACGGATCGAAGATCTGGAGCAGCGGCGCGGCCGAGAGCGACTATGGGTTGTGCCTCGTGCGCACGAACTGGGACGTGCCCAAGCATCGCGGCCTGACCATGTTCATCCTCAAGATTCACCAGCCCGGTGTGAAGGTGGAACAGATCCGCCAGGTCGACGGGTCGATGGAGTTCTGCCAAGAATTTTTTGACGACGTGCACGTGCCCGTGACCGACGTGGTCGGCGAGATCGACGACGGGTGGACCGTGGCGACGCGGCTGCTTACGCACGAACGCGAGGCTGTCGGTGGCGGGTCGAAGTACACGAGCGGTCGTTTCGTGGGTCACGACGCCGACTCGGGCGACAACACGCTGGTGCAGATGATGCGCGGCCTTGGCCTCGAGCGCGACGCCGTCGCCCGTCAACTCATCGGCGAGGCGCACGCGCGCCAATTCGTGAGCCAAGCGTTGGTGCAGCGAATCAGTCGCGGCGTCGCTACCGGAAAGGCGCCGCCGACGAGTGGCGCAATCTTGAAATTGTTCGCGGCCACGAATCAGATGCGCACGATCGAAATCGGCGTCGAGCTCGCGGGACAGGCGGCGGCCGCGTGGCCTGTCGCC
Source organism: Actinomycetota bacterium (assembly GCA_041166225.1). Lineage (GTDB taxonomy): Bacteria > Actinomycetota > Acidimicrobiia > Acidimicrobiales > JACCXE01 > JACCXE01. The sequence continues at coordinate 1,903 of JBEEFT010000114.1, forward strand.
GAACCGAAGACCGCCGAGCAACAACTCAGTGAGATGTCGTTGTGGCGCCAAGGGTTGTCCCTCGGGGGCGGAAGCAACGAGATGCAGCGCAACATCGTCAGCGAACGCGTGCTCGGCATGCCCCGCGAATACGCAGCCGACCGCGAAGTCCCCTACCGCGAGGTCAAGCGCACCGGCGGCTAACCCACGAACTGTGCATCCGCAGCGACATCACATGTCGCTGCGGATGCATAGTTCGGTTTAGGTCGTAAGGAGGACGGACGAGCCGTGGCCGAAGAGGCCTTGGTTCACCGTGATGCCGGCGGTGGCGCCTTCGACTTGGTGACCGGTCGCTTGGCCGCGTAGTTGCCACGTGACTTCGCACACTTGGGCGATCGCTTGCGCCGGCACCGCTTCGCCGAAGCACGACAAGCCGCCGCTCGGGTTGACGGGGATCCGCCCGCCGATCGTGGTGTCGCCGTCGTTGAGCAGCTTCTCGGCCTCGCCTTCCTTGCACAGCCCAATGTTCTCCATCCAGTCGAGTTCGAGCGCGGTCGACAGGTCGTACACCTCGGCCAAGCTCATCTCGTCGGGCCCGATGCCGGCTTCCGCGTACGCGCCCGCCGCGATCGAGTCGCGGAACGTGAGCTCCGGCGCGGCGTGCGCGGCGGCCGAGTCGGTCGAGAAGTTCGGCATCTCGATCACCGCGTTCGGAAACCGCGGCGTCACGGTGGACACGGCGCGGATGCGCACCGGGCTCGCGATGCCCTTTTGCTTCGCGTACTCCATCGAGGTGAGCACGATCGCGGCGCCACCGTCGGATGTCGCGCAGATGTTCAGCAGGCGCAGCGGGTCGGCGACGACGGGCGAGTTGAGCACATCTTCCTCGGTGACTTCCTTGCGATAGCGCGCGTACGGGTTGTGCAACCCGTGCTTCGAGTTCTTCACCTTCACCTTGGCGAAGTCCGCCTCGGTTGCGCCGTACAGGTCCATGCGTCGACGGGCGTACAGCGCGAAGTAGGTGGGGTTCGTGGCACCGAGCAGGCGGAAACGCAACCAGTCCGGGTCGTCCCAGCGTTCACCGGCGACCGGGGCGAGGAAGCCCTTGGGCGTGGTGTCGGCACCAACCACCAGCGCGACGTCGCACAAACCCGCCAGGATGCGGCTTCGCGCCGCGTCGAGCGCGGTGACACCGCTCGCGCATGCGGCATACGACGATGCGACGCGCGCCCCGTTCCATCCGAGAGCCTGTGTGATCGTCGACGCGGCGACGTAACCCGGATAGCCGTTGCGCACGGTTTCGCCGCCCGCCACGAACTGCACGTCGGCCCAGTCGACGCCGGCGTCGTCGAGCGCGGCCAACGCCGCGTGCACGCCGTACTCGTGGAACGGTCGGCCCCACTTGCCCCACTCGTGCATGCCCGCACCGAGCACCGCGATGCTCTCCGGAGGCGTCACGACGCGACCGGCTTCCAGCGATACATCACGTGTTCGACGCCGTCGATCTCGTACACGGGCTCGACGACCAACTCCACGGGCGCACCAACTTTCAAGTCCGCAACACCGAAGCCGTTCGCAACTTGGCCGAGAATCACGATCTGCTCCTCCGCCAGTTCCACCGCCGCCAGCGCGAACGGCTCATACGGATCGGTCGCCGCGATGTACGGCGGCGGGGGTTGATACTGCGCGTCGGTATAACTCCACACCTTGCCGGTGCGGCTCAACTCGACCTCGTCGAACTCCTGTCCGCGGCACGTGGGGTTGCGACAGAAGCCGCTCGCCTTCGGGAAAAAGACCGTGCCGCACGACGTGCACTTCGTCCCGAGCAGGCGCGGCTCCGCGTCGGTGGTGAACCACCCTTCGACGGCGGGCACAGACGTGGTTTGCATGGCCGAAGACTAATCTGACGGGGTGTCAGGTCTTCTGGGGAGTGACGCGTGGACCTGACGTGGTCGGCCGAAGAAGACGAGTTCCGCGCCGAAGCGCGCGAGTGGCTCGAGACGAACGTCGCGGCATGGCGCGCCGACCACGGCGGCGAGCCGACGTCGGGTGACACGCGCGACGGGTTCGCGCACCACCTCGACTGGGAGCGGCGGTTGTTCGACGGCGGGTGGGCGGTCGTGTCGTGGCCGGAGGAACACGGCGGACGCGGCGCGTCGCTGTGGGAGTGGCTGATCTTCGAAGAGGAGTACTACCGCGCCGGGTGCCCGCCCCGCGTCACCCAGAACGGCATCTTCCTGCTCGCCCCGTCGATCTTCGAGTTCGGTTCCGCCGCACAACAGAACGGGATCCTGCGCCGCATGGCTGCCGCCGACGACCTGTGGTGCCAGGGCTGGTCGGAACCGAACGCGGGCAGTGACCTCGCCAGCGTTACGTCACGCGCCGAGCGCGTCGAGGGCGGTTGGGTGCTCAACGGTCAGAAGACGTGGACGACGCGCGGCGCGTTCTGCACGCACCTGTTCGGCTTGTTCCGCACCGACCCGTCGTCAGAGCGTCACCGCGGGCTGACCTATCTGTTGGTGCCGCTCGCGACCGAAGGCGTCACGGTGCGCGGCTTCGGCCGCCTCGACGGCGACGAAGGCTTCGCCGAGGTGTTCTTCGAAGACGCGTTCCTCGCTGACGACGCCGTCACCGGAGGCGTCGTGCTCGGCGAACCCGAAGGCGGGTGGTCGGTGGCGATGGCCACGGCCGGTTCGGAACGCGGCCTCACGCTGCGTTCGCCCGGACGGTTCCTGGCGACGGCCGCCAAGCTCGTCGCGCTTGCACAAGAGCGGGGCGACGACGGGTTGCGCCGGCGCGCGGCGACCGCGTGGATGCACGCCGACGCCTATCAACAGCAGACGTTGATGACGGTGACGAAGCTCGCCACCGGCGCGAAGCCGGGCGCCGAAGCCAGCCTGACGAAGTTGTGGTGGAGCGAACTCGACATCGAGCTGCACCAGATCGCGCTCGACCTGCTCGGGGCCGAAGCCGAGGTGGAAGGCCCGTGGAGCAAAGGCTGGCAGTTCTCGTTGTCGGGGCCGATCTACGCGGGCACTAACGAGATCCAGCGCAACATTGCGGCCGAGCGGTTGCTCGGCCTGCCTCGATGAGACGGCCACGATGAACTTCGCGTTGTCCGACGACCAGATCGCGTTCCGCGACGCGGCGCGCGAACTGTTCGCCAAGGAGATGACGCCCGCCGCGGTGCGGGCGGCGTGGGACGCGCCGGCCGGCGAACTCGACCGTGGCGTGTGGAACAGCCTCGACGCGATGGGCGTGCTGTCGTTGCTGGTGCCCGAAGCCGACGGCGGGCTCGGCCTCGACGAGACATTCCTCGTGCCCGTGCTCGAGGAGGCCGGCCGCGTCGCGCTCCCCCACCCGCTGGTCGAAACCGCGATGGTCGCGGCGCCGATGGTCGGCGCCGTTGGTGTAGTCGCCACCAACCTGGGCGGCGCGGTCATTCCGTGCGCGTGCGACGCCGACCAACTGCTGTTGCGGCGCGGTCCGTCGCTGCTGCTGCTCGAGCGCGCCGCGCTCGAAATCGTTTCTGTCGACACGGTCGACGGCGCCCGCCGCGGCGGCCGTCTGCCCGACGACGTCACCGGGCCCGTCGTCACCGCAAAGCACGCCGACATCGAGGCCGCGCTGGAACGGGGCGCGCTCGGTACCGCCGCGATGTTGATCGGGCTCGCTCAGACCATGCTCGACATGACGGTGGCCTACGTCACCGAGCGTAAGCAGTTCGGCGTTGCGATCGGATCGTTCCAAGCGGTGAAGCACCACCTGGCCGACGCGCGTCTCGCGCTCGAGTTCGCTCGCCCCGCGGTGCTGCGCGCGGCATGGTCGGTCGCCCACGACGAGCCCACGCGGTCACGCGACGTGTCGATGGCCAAGGCGATGGCGAGCGACGCCGCCGAACTGGTGGGGCGCAAGGCGCTCCAGTGCCACGGCGCGATCGGCTACACGGTGGAGTACGACCTGCACCTGTTCCTCAAACGCACGTGGGCGCTCTCCCGCTCATGGGGCGACAGCGCGCACCACACCGACAACGTCGCCGCGCTGCTGGTTTAGAGCGCCACCGTCACGACGACGTCGAGGTCGCGCTCTAGATAGGCGACCTCGTTGTCGTTCAAGAAGCCTTTGCCCTGGACGTTGACGAGGTCGACGTGGTCCATCAGCGGGTACGGGCCCCAGTGCCACGTCGCGAGGGACAGGTTGACGCCGGCGGTGCCGTCGCAAATGAAGGCGCGGATGTGCTTTAGGTGGTCACGGGTCGAGAAGTCGAATTCCTTGGCCGCGACCACGAGCAGCGTCGGCTTGCCCGCCAACGCGACCAACGCCTGGGTCGCCTTGTGGTGCCGGTTGAGATGGTCGACCTTCAACTCGCGGCGGTCGTAGGACAACACGTTGAGCATGAACTCTTCACCGTCGCTCAACTCCATCACCATGTCGCCGGTGTCGATTACTTGACCGAAGGGCGCGAACGCTTCGTCGGTCAGCGGCTCGGCCATCACGACGAACGAGTCGGTCATGAGTCGAGGCCGGCCGGATCGAGGTCGAGCAGCTCGACGGTGGTCTTTCCGGCCCGCAAATCGGCGAACATCTGCTGCTCCTTGTCGGTACGCGCCGCGGCCGCCGCGATCACGTCGTCGAGCGCGCCGGCCGGGATGACGACGACGCCATCGGCGTCGCCGACGACCCAGTCGCCGGGCGCCACGTCGACGTCGCCGACGCGGACCGTCGCGCCGACGCTGCCGCCCTTGACCTTGGCTGCACCCGTGAGCGCGACCAGCGCGCTGAACACGGGAAACCCGTGCGCTTCGAGCGCGGCGACGTCGCGACACCCGCCGTCGATCACAAGGCCGGCGATACCCTTCGCCTCTGCGCCCGTGGTGAGCACTTCACCCCAGTAGCCGTACTCGGGCGGATCGGTGGCGTCAGCGACTAACACCGCTCCCTCAATTTCGTTGCGAGCCACGGCGACGTGAATCGCGAGATTGTCGGCGTGACCCAGCTTCGCCGTGATCACCGGCCCCGCTACCACCGCGCCCGGCCATGCCGCCTTGATGCGGTGGTGCATGCGACGCGCGCCCGACTCGCCCAACGTGGCCGAGCCGAACCCGCGCAGCGCGGCGGCGACGGACTCGCTCAATGCTCGCTGTAGTTGATCTCGCCCGCGTCGGGCGTAGCGAACGCGAAGCAGAAACAGTGGATCGGGGCGGTGTCGCTGATGGGTCGCAGCGTGTGCATCGCCATCGGCGGGATGTGCACGAGGTCGCCTTGACCGATCTCGCGCTCCTCACCCTCGATCTCCATGATTCCGCGGCCCGACGTGACGTAATAGAACTCGTGCGTCGGATGATTGTGCGGGTACACGTAGCCGCCGCCGGCGACCTCGAACTCGTTTACCAACTCGAGGTGCCCGCCCTTGGTCATGTCGAACATCTCGCGGGGCGACACCAGCCACCACACCGGCACGGTGCCGTTGTGCTCCACGATAGGAGCGACGCCTTCGATCGAACGAACGTCCACGACCCGCTCCTCAGTGCTCGGTGTAGTTCACGGCGTCGGCGTCGGGGGTGCCGACGGCGAAACAGAAACAGTGGATCGGCGCGGTGTCGCTGACGGGCTTCAACGAATGCATCGCCATGGGTGGGATGTGCACGAGATCGCCCTGTGCGATCACGCGCTCCTCACCCTCGATCTCCATGATCCCGCGGCCCGAGGTGACGTAATAGAACTCGTGCGTCGGATGATTGTGCGGGTCGACGTAGCCGCCGCCGGCAACTTCGAATTCGCTGACGAGTTCGAGGTGGCCACCTTTGGTGATGTCGTGCATCTCGCGCGGGGTCACGAAGTACCACACCGGCACGGTGCCGTTGTGTTCCTCGAGCGGCGCTACATCTTGAATCGATCGGACGTCCATCGCCATATCCAACTACTCCTGTCGTATCGCCGCTGTTAACTCGATCTCAACGGCGCCACCGCGTGGCAACGCCGCGACGCCCACCGCCGAGCGGGTGTGGCGGCCCTGTTCACCGAAGATGTCGACGAGCACCTTCGACGCGCCATCGATCACGGTCGGCTGTTGGTCGAAACCGGGCGCCGACGCGACATACCCGGTGACGGACAGGATCCGCTCGACGCGATCGAGCGTGCCCAGTTCGGCTTGCAGCACCGACAGCGCGTTCAAAGCGCACACCGCGGCGGCCTCACGCGCGTCGTCGACAGAAACTGTGTCGCCCACCACGCCGACGCACGTCAACACGCCGTCGATGCGCGGCAGCTGACCCGACGTGCGCGCCACGCCGTCCCACACGACAACCGCGTCGAGTGGATCGTGGGGCGGGTGCGGGCCGTGTAACCGCAGGCCGAGTTCGGCGATGCGCGCCTCGACGTTCAAAGGATCGCGCCCGACTCCTTCATGGCGATCAGCTGGTCCCAGTCGTAGCCGACTTCGAGCAGCTGCGTCTCGGTGTGCTCGCCGTGTTCCGGAGCGCGTTCGACGGTGACTGCGGTCTCGTCGAACTGCGCGGGCGACGCGACCATTTGGAACGGCGTGCCGCTGATGTCGGCGGTCGGGAGGTAACCGTTCGCGATCACCTGCGGGTCTTCGTACAGCTCGGCCAGCGTCTGGAACGGCGCCCACACGCCTTCGAACCCGTCGAACGCAACCTTCAACTCGTCGAGCGTGAAGTTGTCGTAGGCCTCGTCGAGCAGCTTCTGGCACTCGACCGCGTTTTCGGCCCGCGCCGCGGCGTCGGCGAAGCGTGGGTCGTCGACCAACTCGGGCACGCCGAGCCGAGTGACCCAGTCGGCCCAGAACCGGTCACCCTGCAACAGCATCATCGCGACGAAGCGGCCGTCTTTGGTCTTGTAGTTGCCGACGCCCGGGTTGCCCGGCGCGCCGCGCACTCCGGTGCCGAGGCGTTCCATGCCGTAGAGCTTGTTCATCAGCACCATCGGCGAGATCTGCCACAACGCGGTGGCCAGCAACGACACGTCGACGATCGACGCTTCACCCGTGCGCTCGCGCTTGACCAGCGCGGCCGCGATACCGCCCGCTGTCGCCATGCCACCCATCACGTCACCGAACGCCGGTGTCGGCTGACCCGACGGCCACCCGTCACTTCCCGAAGGCAAGGTCATGCCGAGGCCACCGCGGGCCCAGAACGCAGCGCCGTCGAAACCGCCCTTCTCGGCGTCGGGACCCTTCGGACCCTGACCCGAACCGCGGGCGATGATGATGTTGGGATTGCGGGCGCGGATGTCTTCGGTGTCGATCTTCAGCTTGCGCCGGATCGGCGGCAGGTAGTTCGTAAGGAACACGTCGGCCGTCTCGACCAACTTCATCAGCGCTTCGTGGCCGTCGGGCGTAGAGACGTCGATCGCAACGGACTTCTTGCCCCGGTTCGGCTGTTCGATCATGAAGTTGATGGCGACCGAGCCCCCCGGCATGATCCCCGAAGTCATCAGACCCCGTTGAGGATCACCGGTTTCGGGGTGCTCGATTTTGATGACGTCGGCGCCCCAGTCGACGAGCACGGATCCTCCCGACGGAATGAACATCCACGAGGCGACCTCGATGACGCGGATGCCTTCGAGCGGACGAGTCACCAGACGAGCTCGAGGTTGTCGACCGAGCGCAAACCCTGCGAGTACTTGAGCTCGACGCCAGGCTTGATCGAGAAGTCCGGGACGGCCAGCAGCCACTCTTCGAGCGCCACCCGCAGTTCCATGCGCGCTAGGTGGGCGCCCAGGCAACGGTGGTTGCCGCCACCGAACGCGATGTGGCCTTTGGCGTCGCGATGGAAGTCGACCTCGAGTGCCGTGGGACCCCACTGCGCCTCGTCGGTGTTCGCCGACCCGATGAGCACGGAGACCGCTTTGCCCTGCTTGATCGGGCAGCCGCCAAGCTCAGTTTCTTGCGCGGCCTTGCGGATCACGCCTTGGACCGGCGACTCGAATCGAAGCATCTCCTCGATCGCGTGCGGGATGAGCGACGGATCATCGATGAGCTGCTTGCGGTGATCGGGATGCTGAGCCAGGAAGGAGATGAAGCAGTCGAGCGACGACGTGACCGTGTCGAGACCGGCAATGAAGAAGAGCCACAAGATGTCCTCGACCTGGTCCTGCGTGAGCTTCTCGCCGTCGACCTCGGCATCGAGCAACATCGTGATGATGTCGTCCTTGGGGTCGGCGCGCTTCTCGTCGATCGCCTCGCGCAGCACGCGATAGATCTCCTCGCCGGCCTGATGCGCGAGAGCGATTCGTTCGTCGTTCGACGTGGCCGGGGGCCGGATGATGCCGTCCTTCAGCTTCACGAACTCAGACGTGCGCTCCGTCGAGAGGCCCAGAAGCTGCAGGAACACGGTCGACGGCAGCGGCTCGGCGACGGTGGTGTGGAAGTTGCACTCGCCCTTGTCCTTGATCTGCGCGATCAGTTCTTTCACGAGGCGACGCGTCTCGGGCTCGATCGCGTCGATCGTCTTGCGACCGAAAATCGGATCGGTCAACCGCCGGAAGTACTTGTGCTGCGGCGGGTCGATCTGCAGCGGAATCAGCGGGCGGATCTGACCGATGTCTACGGCGTCTTCCGAGGAATAGATCTCGGGGTGCGCGAACACCTCCTTCACGGCCTCGGCCGTGACGACCACGACCATGTCCATTCCACCGTCACTACCGTCGCCGAGGTCGCTCACCGCTCCGCCTTCGCGAAGCATTTGGTACATCGGCTGCGGATGCGCAAGAAGTTCCAGGTCCATGCCTTCGACTTCGTCAAAACTCATCATGGTGGAAATCTAACAGTCGTGTCAGGTTCGTGTTCCTGCGAGACGGCATCGACGAGCCCCCACTCCAACGCAGTCTCGGCGTCGATCATCTGGCGACTCAGCGTGAGCTGACGCATCCGGGTTTTGCCGATCCGTCTGGTGACGCTCACGGTGCCGCCCGCACCGGGGATCAGCCCGATGCCGAGCTCGGGCAGAGCGATGCGGGTGTCGGGCGCGGCGATCACGCGGTGGGCGAACGCCGGCAATTCGATGCCGCTGCCGTAACACGCGCCGTGAATCCGAAAGGTGACGCGCGCCGCGATTGCGTCGATCGCGGCACCGATGCTCGTCCGCAGACGGATCGTGTGCGCCGCTTCCGGCGACGGAAACGTGCCGAACTCGTCGAGGTCGCCGCCGGCGCAGAACGCCGGTCCGTTGCCGCTGATCTCGACCCGCAGCGACGGGTCGGCGTGCGCCACTGCGAGCGCGTCAAGCCACGCGTCGCGCATCGCCACGTTCAGCGCGTTGCGCACGTGGGGCCGATTCAGCCGCAGGTGCAGTGTGTCGTCAGTTCGCGTCATGGCGACAGGCGGCTCGTTTGTCGCCATGACGCGGAATTTCACCGGAGTGGCGGCGCGCCAAGCTTGGAACTCGGGGCCTGCCTGCAGACGCGAGTACACGAGGGACTCTTCGACCAGGCCCTCCTCGACCGACGCGAACGGCGAGCGATCCATGAGTTCGTCGAACGCCGCGCTCGCAAGGGGCCAGCGTCGCCGCGTTTCGTCGATCGCTGCGTCCACGTCACAATCATGGTGTGGTCGAAGCCGTCCTGCGCCTCATCGGCGAGCGCGCCCCCTTCGCCCGCCCGCGACACACGCAGCTCTTACAAGCGAGGGACGGATGGATCGCCGTGTCGCTCGCCCGCGCCGACGACATCGCGTCCGTCCCCGCGTGGTTGGGCACCGATGACCTGGCCGCGGTCGCAGACAGGACCACCGCGGAGCTCGTCGCGCAAGCAACCCTGCTCGGCATGCCCGTCGCTGCGCTTGGTGAATACGGTGGCCCGGCGATTGTGCGTCACGCGTACGAACGCATTGCGCCGACGTGTCGAACCGAGGCAACGCGCAGCACGCGACTCGGCGTGATCGACCTGTCGTCGTTGTGGGCGGGCCCGTTGTGCACACGCCTGCTTGCCGAAGCCGGTGCGTATGTCGTGAAGGTCGAGTCCACGACGCGGCCCGACGGCGGACGGATCGGATCGCCCGAGTTCTTCGAGCGGCTGAACTCGCGCAAAAGCCACGTCGCGCTCGACTTGTCGAGCGCGGCGGGAGTGGCGCAACTGCGCGACCTCATCAACAACGCCGACGTCGTGGTGGAGTCGACCCGCCCACGCGCGCTGCGGCAACTCGGCATCGACGCCGCCGACTTTTTGCAGGCCGACGACGGGCTACGAGTGTGGGCGAGCATTACCGGCTACGGGCGGTCGTCGAACCGCGTCGCGTTCGGTGACGACGCCGCGGTCGCGGGCGGATTGGTGCGGCCGGGGCCGTGTTTCACAGACGACGCGATCGCAGATCCGCTTACCGGTTTGCGGGCCGCGGCGGCGATTTTCGAAGCGCTCACATCCGACGATCCGTGCCTTCTCGACATCGCCATGGCCGGCGTGGCACGCGAAGTGGCCGGCACAGCGCCGAGTAACCTGGCCTCATGGAACAGGTCCGCTGGGACGACCGCCCCAAGCTCCGACGCCCCGTGATGATCGCGGCGTTCGAAGGCTGGAACGACGCGGCCGAATCGGCGTCTTCCACGGTCGACTACCTCGGGACCACCTGGTCGGAACGCACCTTCGCAGACATCGACCCCGAAGAGTTTTACGACTTCACAGTGGTGCGCCCCGAGGTCCGCCTCATCGACGGCGTCACGCGCGAGATCAATTGGCGCACCACGCGCTTCGCCGCCGCGACTCCCACCGGAGCGGGGCGCGACGTAGTGATTGTGCACGGCATCGAGCCCAACAATCGCTGGCGCAGCTTCTGCGACAACGTGGTGGCGGTGGCCCAAGAGCTCGACGTCGAACTCGTGTTGACGCTGGGCGCGTTGGCCGCTGAGGTCCCCCACACTCGCCCGGTGCAGGTCACCGGTACCGGCAGCGATCCCGAGTTGATCAAAGCGTTGAACCTGCGCCGCTCGCGATACGAAGGCCCAACCGGCATCGTCGGCGTGTTGCACACGCGTTTCGCCGCCGCCGGGATCAAGTCCGCGTCGCTGTGGGCGGCAGTACCCCACTACGTCAGTCAGCAGCAGTCGCCGAAGGCCACGTTGTCGTTGGCCCAGCGCGCGGCGGACATCGTCGGCGCGTCGCTAATCACCACCGACCTCGAGATCGCCGCCGCGTCCTACGAGCGTCAGGTCAACGACATGATCGAAGCCGACGAAGACATCGCCGGCTACGTCCACGGCCTCGAGCAGATCCTCGACGACGACGAGGAAGAGTTCGGTCGTGACCGTCTCGACATCGCGGCCGAAGCCGAACGCTTTCTCCGCGAACAAGGCGGACGCTGACCCGCTAGCCGAAACGGGCGAACACCGTTTGGGCGTTCGGCGCCACCGTCGTCAACGCAGCGATCACGTCGGCGGGCACGGCTACGCGGTACGCGTGCGCGGCGACGAACCGCGCGAGGGCGCAGTCCACCGCCGCTGTAGACACGCCGAGCGCGCCGAGCGCGTGCACGGTTTGCACGTAGACAGAGCGGTAATACGCGGCGTGGTTCCGATCCCAGTAGGGCATCGCCTCGCCTAGGTGGTTGGCGCCGTAGGCCGGGATCGCTTTCGCCAGGAACGACTGATACGTGTGGTCGACCTGTGCTTCGGCCCAAGACGCCAACCCTTCGTCGATCCACGGATCCCGACCTTGGTCGCTGCCGACCAACGCGTAGAACCACTGGTGCGCGATCTCGTGGGGCAACGTGCGCGTGTTGGTGCCCGGCCCCTGCATCACGTGGCCCGGATACTCGATGCCTCCCTTGAGGTTCGGAGTTATCGCGAGCGTGTACGCGGGCCACGGATAGAAGCCGTAGCGCCGGGCCAAGTCGTCGAGCGCAGGGATAACTGCGTTGAGATACGTCGTGGGTGACTCGCGCAGCGCCTTGTCGACACCCACGACCACAGGCACCGAACCCGCAGTGCCGCGGGCAACTGTGAAGTCGCCGATCGACGCAGCCCAGTCGGGCACTGCGGTAGCGACCCAGTGAAACGGGTCGACTTCGGCTCCGGTCGCCAACACCGTTGCGCCGGCGGGCGGGACGATGCGCACGTCGAAGTCGGCATGCACGGACAGCGACGCCTCCGCATTGGACGTCGTGGGCGGATCGAGCGCCCACCCGACGCCGGGCTCCCACGGCAAGAGGGGCAACCACGAGCCGAGGCGCACGGTGTCGCCGACGCGGCTCAACCGGTCGTCGAGATCGCGCGGCAGCCTCACCGCGAAGCCCACTTTGAACTCGTACGTGTGGCCGGCCGCGAGCGCGCCCGTCGCCGCGACGGCGGTGGTGGCATTGGTCAACGTCAAGGGAGCGGGCTTGCCGTCGAGCGTCGCGTTCATCACATCGATGTGGCCTGCATGGGACGCCGGCGTGGGTCCGTTAGGCCAGAGCCGCATCACGACGTGATCCGTCTCGCGGTCGGGCGTGAACGCGGCCGTGAGGAAGCCGTCGACGCCGTTCGCGTCAAGATCGACGTGTGCGGTAACCGTGTACTTGGTGCGGTCGGCGCGCGGCTCGACGCGGTGCAGTTGTGAAGCGTCGCAACCGTTCGGCGCGAGCCCTCCGGCGAGCATGGTCGTAGGCGGCGAGGTGGTGCTCGGAGACGTCGTCGTCGCGCGGCGCGTGGTGGTCGTCGTGGCGCGATGCGTGTCTTTCGCGCACGCGGCGAACACCAGCGCCAGCGCGACCAGTGGGGCGAGTCGCCTCACCGCATGAACAGCCCGCCGTCGACCACGAGCACCTGGCCGGTGATGTAGCTCGCCTCGTCGCTCAGCAGGAACACCACCGGCCAGGCCACCTCCCAGGCAGTGCCCTGACGTTTCAACGGGACAGGAGTGCGGTCGCGCGACGGACGGCCGCCCGACGCCACGCGCCCGAGCGGAGTGTCGATCAGCCCGGGACACACGACGTTCGCGCGCACGCCGCGCCCCGCCATCTCGGCCGCGACGTGTCGGCTCAGCCCCAAAAGTGCGGCCTTCGTGGTGTCGTACACAGGGATTCGGCTGCCGGCCTGCAACCCGGCGACCGACGAGATGAACACGATCGACGATCCTTCCGCCAACCGTTGCTTGGCGGCCTTGCACACGAGGAAGTGGGCGCGCAGGTTGACGTTCTGTGCGAAGTCCCACTCTTCCGCCGTGGTGTGCGTGAGGCCCACGCCCGCGCCGACACCGACGTTCAACACGATGCCGTCGATGCCTCCGAGCGCTGTTTCGGACTCGACGACCAGCGCCTCACACGCGTCGGGGTCGCTGACGTCGGCTGCGACCACCGCGGCCTGCGCGCCTTCGGCGCGCACTAACTCGGCCGTCGCTTCGGCCGCGTCGCTGTTCATGTCGACACACGCGATCGACGCGCCTTCACGCGCCGCCGCGATCGCAATTGCGCGTCCATTGCCCAGAGGCTGTTCGGGGTCGTCGGTGACGCGCGTGCCAGCGCCGACCACCACGATCTTGCGACCGGCGAGGCGTCCGCTCACGAGGGAAACCCTTCGACACCGTCGTCGCGTTGTACGCGCAGCGAGTTCAACGTCATCGACACGAGGTGGTACTGACCGACCGTCATCAGAATTTCGATGAGTTGCTTCTTCGAGTAGCGCGCCGCCAGCGCGTCCCAGGTGTCGTCGCTGATCATCGAATCACCGTGCAACTCGTCGGCCGCCGCGACAAGCAGCGCGTCGGCGGCGCTCCACCCGCCGGCGGACGGATCGCGCGTCGTCGCTACGACTTCGTCGTCGGTGAGCCCGGCGCGGATGCCGATGATCTTGTGCTGGCCCCACTCGTACTCGCTCTGGCAGTTCCAACCCGTCCGCAGGATGAGGATCTCGCGGTCGCGCTCGGGAAGTTCGCCGCCGTACAACAGCGTGCCGCCGAACGCACCCCACCGCTTCAGCAGCTTCGGGTGATGCGCCAGCGTGGTGAAGATGTTGAGCGGCGCGCCGAGGCCGGCGAGGACCTCCTTCGTGCGCTCGTCTGTTTCGGCGTCGGTGATTGGCGCAATGCGCGGTTCCATGGCCGCATCTTGTCCGGTTACCGTCGGCCCATGCCGTCGACGCGTACCCCGACGTGTGTGTGGCGGGCCACACCCGAGTTGATCGTGGCCCTCGACGACAAGTTCGGCGAGCCGATCGACACCTACGTCAACGGCTCGCAGGTGTGGATGCGTGAAGACGGGCCCGACGACATGGTGTTCCAGTGGCGCCTCCATCCCGTGGCCGGGTACAAGCGGCCGCTAGGGGTGGAGACCGACGCAGTGTTCAGCCTCGCCGCGTTCGCGCTGGCCACGGGCGGCGCACCGCCGGCGCCGCTCATCGAGTTGTGGGACGGCCTCGAATGTTTTCCCGCGTACGGCGACGACATCGAGCCCGCGATCCTCGCGACCTCGGCGACCGCCGCGCTCGGCATCACACCCGACGCGTCGGGGCTCGTGGACCATGAAGCCATCGGCGACGCCTGGGAGCACTCACGCGGGGCGACGTCAATCACGGCCGCGCTGTTCGGTCAGCTGAATACCTAACGCGACCAGCTCTGCAGGTACGCGGGGTCCGACGCGGCGCGGGCCGCGTCGCTCACGTTCAGCGGACGGAACGTGTCGAGCATCACGGCGAGCTCTTCGGTGCGCGTCGCGTCGACCGACCGCTCGTAACTGCCGGGTTGCGGACCGTGCACGAACCCCGCGGGATGCAAGCTGATCGAACCGACCCCGATGCCCGATCCGGCGCGGCTCATGAAGTTGCCGGCGGAGTAGAAGAGCACCTCGTCGCTATCCACGTTGCTGTGGTGGTACGGAATCTTCACGGCGTCGGGGTGGAAGTCGAACGGCCGCGGTACAAACGAGCAGATCACGAAGCCGGGGCCTTCGAAGGTCTGGTGCACGGGTGGCGGCTGGTGGATGCTGCCTACGACGGGCTCGAAGTCGTGGATCGAAAGCGCCCACGGGTACAGCGACCCGTCCCACCCGACGACATCGAAGGGATGATGCGCGTGCGTGTGGCGGCTGAGCCCGGCGCGGGTGCGAACGATCACGTCGATGGGCGCACCGACATCCACGACCAGCGGGCCCTCGGGCCCGCGAACGTCACGTTCGCAATACGGCGCCCGTTCGAGGAACTGGCCCGTCGCCGTGCGGTAGTGGCGGGGCGGGCGCACGTGACCACTCGTTTCGAACGCGAGCATCTCGGTGGCCTCGTCGACCACCCACCGGTGCGTGACGCCTCGGGGTACGACGACGTAGTCACCGGCTCGCACGGCCAAGGATCCGAACGACGATTCGAGCGCACCACTGCCGCTCTGCAGGTACA
>JBEEFT010000115.1:0-20620 GCA_041166225.1 Actinomycetota bacterium
CCCTGCGGGCCGTAACGCGTTTCGATCCATCTGTGCACGGCGGTACCGATGGCGGCCGCGGTCGAGCCGCGGCGCGGCAACGGGCGCACCACAGACCAGTGGAACTGGCGGGGGCAACGAGCAAAGGACACCAACGCGCTCACCGACAGCGCAAACGGCGCCGGCCGGGCCGGCGCCGGCGGAGCGGGCGCGGTATCGAACAAGGTCATCGCAATCTCGGTGGGCTCGGCCACTTTCCTGCCGCGGACCTTGGGCGGCGCCGGTGCCACGGGCACCGCTGCCGCTGCTTCACGGCGGTACGTCTCCATCGCCACGACGCGCGGGTCGCGCTCGGCCGGATCGTTGCGGTACCGCTGTTGCACGAGGTCAGACTGCTCGGCCACGAATTCGTAGAGCTCCGACGGGCCCTGCGGGCTTACCGGGCCCTGGTACCACTGCGCGCTCGACAGCACGAGACGGCGTCGAGCGCGCGTACAAGCCACATAGAACAGCCGCCACTCTTCGGCCCGGTTGCGGTTCTTGACCAGCTCGCTCATCGCGGTGCCGGTGACGTCGGCCCAGTGCGGCAGGCGCTCGGTGTCTTCGCGCACCCACCACGGCAGCGCGGCTTGCGAGGTCTCGGGGTTGTCGCCGCCCCGGCTGCGGCTCGGGAACTTGTTTTGCGCCAGCCCCGGCACCCACACCTCGTCGAACTCGAGGCCTTTCGCCTGGTGGATTGTCATGACCTTCACCGCGTCGATGTCGCCCGGCGTGGCCTCGCCCAGCTCCTCCTCGCTCTCCATCACCATCGCGATGTAGTCGACGAACTCGGCCAACCCGCTGCCGCCCTCAACGGGCGCGTAGCGCTGAGCCAGATCGCCAAACCGCAACAGGTTCTCGCGCCCGGTTGCGTCGCACGCGCTCCACAGGTCGGTGCGACGGGCAATGTCGTCGCATAACTCGGCGAGGGGGACGCGTTCGGACGCCGCGATCACGTCGTCCCACACGTCGCAGAAGCCGTCGAGGCGAACGACCGCCGCGTGCGACAGCTCAGCGATCTTGTTACGGGCCCGCACCGCGTCGGCCAGCACAATCGGCGCGCGGTTGCCGTCGACGATCTCGTCGGAGATCAAGTCTCGGGCGTAGCGCGCCAACGCGGCGAGATCGCGGTCGCCGATGCGTGCGAGTGGCCCACGCAAAAGACGGACGAGCGCGACGTTGCGTGACGCGTCGGCGAGCAACTCCAACCATGCGAGCAGGTCGACGATCTCGGGCCGTTCGAGCAGACCTCCGATGCCGACGACGTCGACGGGCACCTTGCGCTTTTCGAGAGCGGCGACGATCGGCGCGATGAGCGACCGGGTGCGGCACAGAACGGCGCGCTCCGACCACCCCTTTTCACCCGGCGCGACTGTGGCTTCGATGTCTTGCGCGATCTGAACTGCCTCTTCGAGGTCGCTGGCCGCAAGGAAGCACTCGACGCTGTCGATCGTGGCGTCGTCGGCCGCGCGTAGTTCCTTCTCGAGCGCGCCCGGCACCTTGGCCTGGATGCGGTTCGCCAGGGCGACGATGGTGGGCCCACTGCGGCGGTTGATCGTAAGGGCACGCTGCGCGGCGCCGGCGAAATGATCGGGAAACTCCATGATGTTGCGCACGTGGGCACCACGGAACGCATAGATCGACTGCAGGTCGTCGCCGACCGCGGTGACTGACGCGCCGTCGCCGTAAATCGAAGTGAGCAACACGCGTTGCGCGTAGTTGGTGTCTTGGTATTCGTCGAGCAGGGCGAATGGGCGGTTGGCGGCGAGTTCAGCGGCGATGTCGGGGTGCTCTTGCACGAGGCGCACGGCCAGGCGGATCTGGTCGCCGAAGTCGAGCAATCCCAAGCGCTGCTTCGCCGCGGTGTAGGCCTGGATCACCTGGCACAGCTCGCGCCGGCCCTTCGCGGTGGCGTGCGGAGACTGGCGGTTCGCCTTCATCT
Organism: Actinomycetota bacterium; assembly: GCA_041166225.1. GTDB lineage: Bacteria > Actinomycetota > Acidimicrobiia > Acidimicrobiales > JACCXE01 > JACCXE01. Next base: position 1,961 of record JBEEFT010000115.1, read on the forward strand.
TGAGCGTCGCCGCGCAATCGGCTTTCACGGTGTCCAAGTCGACGAGAAAGTCGTCGATGCGCGCCGCGAGGGCCAGCGCGTCGTTGATCACTGCGCTCGGCATGTACGAACTGCGCTGCTCGAACGCGTAGCTGTCGAACTGGGCCAGGCACAGTTGCCACGCCTGCCCCCGATTGATGAGCGTGGTACGTGGCGGCAGGTCGAGTTCGAGGACGTGATCGTTCACCAACGACGCGGCGAAGCCGTGATAGGTCGACACGAGCACGTCGGTATCGGCGCCGAGACGGGTACGCACGCGCTTGGCCAGTTCGGCTGCCGCCTTGTTCGTGAACGTAAGTGCCATCACCTGCGAGGGCTCGGCCTGCTGCGACCGCACGAGGTGCTCGATACGGCGCGCCATCGACTCGGTTTTGCCCGAGCCGGCGCCGGCCACGACCAGCACCGGTGTAGCCGGATGCTCGATCACGGCGCGCTGCTCGGCGGTGGGCACGAATTCGTCGTTCGTGACGATGCTCATCGCGCCGCCCCCACTTCGCGGCCGGCCTTCTGCAGCGGGCACAACCGGTGGAAATCGCAGTGGTCGCAGTCGGCTTCGACGTCGGGGTCGAGGTGTTCGGCGAGCATTTCCGCTGCGGCGGCCACGATGCGCGCTTCGGCCACTGTCTCGTGGTCGGCCGTTATCGCCTGCTCGAAGAACGGGTCTTTGGCGCGGAAGTACAACAGTTCGAGGCGGGTCGGCGGACCGACGCGCGCGAGCGCTTCAGACCGGAGCGCGGCCAGGTAGTAGACGGCGAGCTGCACGTCGTGGTCGACGTCGTCGGGTTTCGGGAAGCGCCGGCCGGTTTTGTAGTCGACGACGGCTACGCCGTTGCGGTCGTGGTCGTAATCGACGCGGTCGATGCGGCCGCGCACGATGTGATTCCCGACGCCAACTTCGAATGCGTGCTCCACTGCGATCACGTCGTCGCGTAGAAGCTTGGCGCCCTCGATCGCCCACCACTTCTGGAGGATCTCGCGCAACTCGCGGCGCGCTTGTTCCTGCTGCGGCTTCCACTTGGCCACGCCGTCGGTCCACATGTCTTCGGCGAGTTCGAGGAGCGCGTCGAGCGAGTACTCGCTGGTCGCGCCGGGCGCGAGAAACGCTTCGAGCACGTTGTGCACCAGCGAGCCGAACTCGGTCCACACCGACGACGAGTCGTCGAGGCGCAGCACGCTGGCGTAGTACCAGCGGCGCGGGCAATCTTCGAACGTCGACAGCTGCGACGCCGAGAGCCGCAAGCGGCCCGACGGGTGCATGGCCGTAAGGCTCACGGTGGCGGCCCGGGGCGGTGGCGTGGCCGTGGCCGGCCACGCGGGACGGGCGTTCTCAACGGCGAGGTGCTGCACGTAACGGCTGACGAGCACGCCGGGCGGCGGTGCGCTGACGAACACCACGCAGTCGCCGCGGGTCGCGACCGCGCCGAACCGACGGCGCTGCTCGGCGACGGCCACCTCGCGCCGCGCCGCCAGCGCGAGTTGCCCCGACAGCGTGGTGATCGCGGCGTCGAACCAGCCGATCGAGGCGTTTACGTGTGGGTATTCGCCCTCGACGAGGCCGGGCGCGACGACGACCTTCCAGTGCCGGCCAGCAGCACGATCGACGCTGATCACGGCGACGCCGCTGTCGGTTCCGAGGTCGTCGCCGTCGGTGAGCAACGGCCCGTCGGGTTCCGCGAGCGCGGCGACGAAGTCGGCGACCGTGGCCTGAGCGCGCGGCTGCCCGTCTGCCCACACGTGCGCGGCGCGCCCGAACGCGACGAGCGCGTCGAGCGCGCGATCGAGACTGGGTTCGGGGGCAACCAGATCGACTCCAGCGCGCAGGTCGCCCATCGCGCTGGCGATCGCGTAGTCGACGGCGTCGGCCGCCGGCGCAGCGGGATCAGCGGATTCGAGCGCGGCGCGTAGCCGGCGCACTACGGGTTCGGCGTCGCCGTCGACCAAGCCGACGTGGACCGGGATATCGCGGCGCCGCAGCGCCCGCGTGACCGCGCGCGCGATTGGCGCGTGCTCGCGCGGCACTATCACCGCGATCTCGTGCCACGGCGCACCGTTGTCGTACGCAGCGACGATCTCGCCCACCACCGCGTCGGCTTCGATCGAGGGGTGGCGGCATTGCACCAAGCGCGCGGCGGGAGGCTCTCCGGCCGACAGTGCGATGCGCTCGGCGCTGCGCGCCTGCGCGAACTGGCCGGCAAAGTCGATCGGTTCGTGCACGAGTGCGCTGCGCATGCCCGCGTCGTTGACACTGAGGGTGACACCAACACCGCAGCGCCCAATCGCGTCGAGCAACACCGCTGCGGCGGGTGAGATGACCTCGCCGTCGTCGACGATGACTTCTACAAACCGCGCGGCGAAGCTCGCTTGCACATCGGGCTGCTTCAGTGCCTCCGCAGCGAGGCCGACCACTTCGGCGGCGTCGACCGCGTCGCGGGCGCGCAGTTCGGCGCGGTACCGATCGACAAACGCGGCGAGATCGCTCCAGCGCTCGGCCACGCCCGCCGCTTCCGCATTCGACGCGATTTCCACCTCGGCCAGCGGCGACGACAGAAATGCCCGCACGGCGCGGGCCAACTGCTCGGGAAACGCGCGTCGGTCGACCACCCTGCCTGAGCCGGGCCACAGCCCGGACCGCTCAGCTCGCTCGCGACCGAACACGTCGGCGACCAAACGACGCTGGTTTGCGCCGGTGACCAGTGCGGCGTCAGCCACGCCTGCGACGTGGCGACGGGTGATGTCGAGGCCGACGCCGGTCCACGTGGTGACGGCGAGAGGCCCGGCCACGACGCCCGCGGGCGCCGCGATCGCCACCATCCGGCGCCGGGTGTCGGCGGCGGCCGAGGGACTGCGCGCGATCCACAGCACCCGCCCGGGACCGTGTTCGGCCGCGAGCCGGACCCACCGCTGAAGCAGCGCCGAGGTTTTGCCTGAACCAAACCCGCCCGTGACTAGGCGCGCGGCAGAGTCGCTCTCGGCAACTGCTCGGTCCGCCTCGCTCAACTCCACGCTCCAGACGCTACCGAGACGGTGTGACAGCGATTCCACGGTGTCGGCCGACTCGTATCCTGCGGCGGTGGCGGCGGACCGGGAGTTGATCGAAGCGATGCGTTCGGGCCTCAAGGCGGTCGCGAATCCGTCCCGCAGCGCCGCCGCCGAGGCGTATATGAAGTCGACGATGCCGTTTCTCGGAACGATGGCCGCGCCGATGAGGACGGTCGCGAACGAGGTGGCCGTTGCTCACCCGCTGCGCTCACAGACGGCGTGGCGCCACACGTGCCTGGCGCTGTGGCGCGAGGCGACGTACCGCGAAGAGCGTTACGCGGCGATTGAGCTCTCGGGCCATCGCTTGTACCGCGAGTACCAGACGCCCGACGCGGTCGCGATGTACGACGAGTTCATCGTGACTGGCGCGTGGTGGGACTACGTCGACGCCGTGGCCGTGCACAGAATCGGTCCGTTGTTACGGGCCTACCGCGACGACATCGAACCGGTCGTGCGCCGGTGGTCGACGGATGCCGACATGTGGCGGCGCCGATCGTCGATCATTTGCCAAGTTGGCGCCAAGGCTGACATCGACCTCGGTCTTCTCTACGACTGCATCGAGGCCAACATGGCAGACAAGCAGTTCTTCATCCGCAAGGCCATCGGCTGGGCCTTGCGGTCGCACGCGTGGTTGAACCCGGCCGAGATCAAGCGTTATGTCGGCGAGAATGCAGACCGACTCTCCGGGCTCTCCCAACGCGAGGCACTCAAGAACATGAAAAAGCTGCTGCCGTGACCACTCCCCTTGTTCCGATCGCGCCGCTGGGCACGCCGCTGGCGCCGAACGCGGTGCGCATCCTGTTGCTGGGAGCCGGCGAACTCGGCAAAGAGGTCGCCATCGAGGCGCAGCGCCTCGGCGTGGAAGTGATCGCCGTCGACCGGTACGCCGACGCGCCGGCCATGCAAGTAGCCCACCGTTCGTACGTCGTCGACATGCTCGATCCCGCGGCGGTGCGCAAGGTGATCACCGAAGAACATCCCCACCTCGTTGTCCCCGAAGTCGAGGCAATCGCCACCGACGAGTTGGTCGCCCTCGAGAACGAAGGCCAACGCGTGGTACCCACCGCGCGTGCGGCCCGGCTCACGATGAACCGTGAAGGGATCCGTCGGCTCGCGGCGGAGGAACTCGGTCTGCCCACGTCGCCCTATCGGTTCGCGTCGTCGCCCGAGGAGTTCGATGCCGCTATCGCGGCGATCGGGGTGCCGTGCATCGTGAAGCCGGTGATGAGTTCGTCGGGCAAGGGCCAGTCGACCGTGTCGTCGGCCGACGACGCCCGCGCCGCGTGGGACTACGCGCGCGCGAACGCGCGCGTGCCCGATCAGCCGGTGATTGTGGAGGGCTTCGTCGAGTTCGACTACGAGATCACGCTGCTCACGGTGCGTCACGTCGACGGGGTCACGTTTTGTGCTCCGATCGGGCATCGCCAGGAGGAGGGCGACTACCGCGAGTCGTGGCAGCCGCAACTCATGTCGTCCGCCGCGCTCGCCGGCGCGAAAGCCGTGGCCGCGAAGGTGACCGAAGCGCTCGGCGGCTGGGGCGTTTTCGGCGTGGAGTTGTTCGTGCGGGGCGACGAGGTGTTGTTCAGCGAGGTGTCGCCCCGGCCCCACGACACCGGGATGGTCACGATGATCACCCAGCCGCTGTCGGAGTTCGCGCTGCACGTACGCTCGATTCTCGGCTTGCCAATTCGCGACGAGGACGTCGCGATGGTCGCGCCGGGCGGGTGTGGCGCGTCGGCTGTGGTGCTTGCGGGCGGTGACGGCGCGCCGAGCTACGACGGCGTGCGTGACGCGCTGCGAGTGCCCACCGCGCACGTGCGCATCTTCGGCAAGCCCGACGCACCGAAGCAGCGCCGGCTCGCGGTCGCGTTGGCCGCAGGCGCGTCGACCGACGAAGCCACGGCGCGTGCGATCGAGGCCGCTTCGTGCATCAAGGTGCACTTCGATGGCTGACGAGCGCCGTGTGCTCACGGTGTTCCGTTCACGGTTGAGCGAAACCGCCTACGACGCCGGTTACGAGGCGCGGGCCGACGAGATGCTCGCGCGCGCCCAGACGATGCCGGGGTTTGTCGAATTCAAGAGCTACTCGGCGCCCGACGGCGAGCGCGTGTCGGTGATTCAGTTCGCGTCACGCGCCGATCACGACGCGTGGGCCCGCGACCTCGAACACCGCCACGCGCAAAACGAGGGTCGCGAGTCGTTCTACAGCGAGTACCGCATCACGGTGACCGAGGTACTCAACGAACGGTCCTGGCCGCGGTAGCTCGTGACGCAACCTCTGGTTGCGGCACGAAGGAATGGCGCGAACGCGCCATGGTCCGATGTCACACCCCGTGAATAGGGTGCGCTCTGCACGCTTCCCCCGAGTGTTCGCTTTTCGCCGGTGTCCCGGCGAATCCCCCTCGGGAGGAAGTGTGTCCATACACACGTCAACAGAGAGCCTCAACCGGCTCGTCACCACCATCGACGCCGACCTCGGCGACGTCGACGAGTTGCCCACCGGCGAATCAGCCTCGCTGATCCGTGTCACGCGCAGCGGCGAGATCGCAATCCGCTCGCTCGACGGCGACCATCCCTTCGATGCCCTGCTCGGGTTCGTCGCGCCCGACGACTGGGAGATCCTCGGCGTGATCGCACCAGGCTGGGGTACGCGCTACGAGCAGAGTCCGCCGAGCCGCCAACGCATCCGCGTGATCCACGTCGCCAGCCGGTCGGGCGACGAGGCGTCGCTCCTGCGCTTCGCCGGGGAGCCCACCGCCACGGCCGCGCCGATCGGTGAACTGCCCGCGGGGCGCGTCGCCGACTGTCTACGCCGCGCGCTGAACCTGCCCACTCCCGAGGAACCGGCGGAAACGTTGGCCACGCTGTGGGTGCACCGCGTGCTGCAAGGCCTGGCCGCGCGGTCACATCCGTCGTTCGGCCGGCGCAAGGTCGACGCCCACGAAGTCGAAGCGATCGTGTCGTCCGCCGCGCCGTCGTCGTGGGAAGACGAGCGGTGGGCGGTGGTGCAAAGCGAGGGTTCGTTCCTGATGGACGGGGCCATCGCGGCGTGGATGGACGCGGGGATGTACGCCCGTTACGTGCTGGCCGACATGCCCGAGCGTTCCACCACGGTCGACGCGGCGAAGAAGGCGTGCACGCCCGCAGCGTGGCGGGTGGCGCTGATCGCGATGACGGGAATCCTCTTGGAAGACGACGCGGCGGGGCGCGCCTAGGCGCCTTCGGCGGCGGCCTTCACGCGCTCAAGGGTGGTCTGCATTCCCTGACGCATCAGCGCGTCGCGGTCGCCGCCGATCATGCCGCTGCGCTGCACCAGCTTCAGCACCGCGGGCGACTTCTTGTACTCCTCGCGGTACTCCGTCACACGCGTGCCGCCGGTTGCCGTGTCTTCGAAGCGGTAGCCCCAGCGCGTGCTCGACGTGCTGACTTCCCACTCGATTTGCTCACGCTCGGCGCACTTCGTGATCTTCGAAATCGTCGCCCACACCATCAGTCCGTGGCGATTGACGCCCATGAAGCGGGCGCCTACTTCGGGTCGCTTGGCGCCCCGCAACCAGATGATGCGCCGCAGCTCGGGGCTCCACGTGCCCATGTTGCCGAAGTCCGAGATCAGGCCCCAGACCTTTTCACGCGGCGCGGCGATATCGATCGAAACTTCGTCCATGCCCGGCACCGTAGCGCCACAGCAGCGATCGCCAATGGGCGTCGCGGTACCGTCAAGCGATGGGTGACTACGTCGACGTCAACGGGCATTCCACGTGGGTCGACGTTCGGGGCGACGGCGCCGAGACGGTCCTACTGCTGCACGGCGGTATGAGCCACTCCGAGAGCCTGCTCACGGTGCTCGAACCATCGCTCGGAGACCGGTACCGGTTGGTTGCCTTCGACCGTCGCGGGCACGGACGGACCGCCGATACGGCTGAGCCGTTCCACTACGACGAGATGACCGACGAGACGGAGGCCGTGGTCGAAATGGTCGGCGGCCCCGTGCACATTGTCGGGTGGAGTGACGGCGGCATCATCGCCCTGCTCCTCGCGCGGCGGCGGCCCGACCTCGTCGGCAGGCTGGTGGTGATCGGTGCCAACTACCACCACGACGGCATGGTGGACGCCGACATGCCGCCCGATTCCCAGGCCTTGCTGGCGATCGCCACGGAATACGGCCAGTTGTCGCCGGACGGCCCGGACCACTTCGCAGATGTCGCGGTGAAGTCGTTCACCCTGTTTGCGAGCGAGCCCACGATGACGACCGAAGATGTGGCGCAGATCGACGCGCCGACGCTCGTGCTCGTGGGTGACGACGACCTGATCACGTTGTCGCATACGTGCGCGCTGTACGAGGCACTCCCGCACGGACAGCTCGCGGTCGTGCCGGCGACGTCGCATTTCGTGCCGTTCGAAAAGCCTGAACTCGTCGCTCGGCTCGTCGCCGAGTTCCTCGCAGGCGGGCCGCCGGAAACCGTGATGCCGGTACGCCGTGTCACGGCGACTTGACCCGTCGTGCGCCCGTTAACCCGGGGTGAGCACGACGTGGATCGCCGTGATCGCGAGGTCGTCGTCGGAAAATTTTTGGAAGTCGGAGTGGACCTGGGCTCGGTCGAGCTCCCATGAACCGCCGGCCCAGTGCTCTTCGGAGAGCACCGTGAAGCCTGCTTGCGCGAACAACTCCATGTACTGCGGGTAGCGAAGGCGGTTGTGGTAGCTCAAGTCGGCAACGAACCGCGACCACTGCTTTTCGGAGTAACGCAGGAAGTTGTTCGACGCGATCGACTTGTCGAAGCGGGCGAAGTGATCGCCGGCGTCGATGAAGAAGCTGCAAACCCCACCGGGGCGAAGAATGCGGCGCAACTCGCGCAGAATCGACGCGATGTCGTCGCGCGGGATGTGCTCGAGCACCGAACTCGACGTGACGAAGTCGATCGAGCCGTTCGCCAAGTTGGTTGCGCGAGCGTCGGCGGGCGCTTGGTACACCACACCCAGTGCTTCGGTGAGCGCGTCGAGGTCTGCCGTCGGCGTGGGGGTGACCGACGCCAGGCGCGCACGGGCCGCGTCGTCGACCAGCGCCGGCAAACGCCGCAGCGCATCCATCACCAGTTCGGGACGCACAAACCGAAACAGATCTACAACGGTCTGATGGTTCACGCCGTGAGCGAAGAACAGCAGGGGGTTGTGCAGATCCCAACCGGCGCCGAACTCGAAGAGTTGCGCCTCGCCCAGCGGCGTGTCGCCCGCGTGCTGCTCGTAAGCCGCGAGGTGCCGCTTCGCGCCCTCAGCCGACGTGCGCAGTTTCGCGTCGGTAATCGGAAGCGTCTTGGTGATGCGGCGTTGAAAGACGTAGTTGACCCGTCCCGCGCTGGGGAGCAACGACAACCCCTTCTGCAGTACCGCTTTGGTTCGCCAGTCCCTCAGGATGCTGGTGCGCGTCATTCGCCTCCCGGCTCCCTCTCCCATGCGGTGAGAAAACGTTAGCGCCGGGAGGTCACAATGAGGCGATGGCGCGCTACCCCGCAGTCGTAATCGACCCGCTGTTCGCCGGCGGCTCCGACGCGATGGTCGACGTGTGCGAGCGCTTCGGTTCGTACGGCATGTATTCGCAGGAGAACGTCGAAAGCGACATCGGCCAAGGCCTCGGTCAGCGTCACGACAGCGTGTTGAATTTCCTGAAGACGGGTGGGCGCTTTGGCCGCCACGAAGACCTAAAGACGCTGGCCCGGCGGACCAACTACTTCCGCGAGGAGTACGCCTACGGCCAGCGAACCCTCGTCGACGGGATCGAGCCGTACCTCAACCACGAAGCGTTCGCCGACGCGGCCCGGGCCGTGCACGACCGCGCCGTAGTTGAACCGGCGATCGTGTTCGCCAACTTGATGGTGCCGGGCCAAGAGTTGGCCACGCACACCGACGTGCCCGAGTTCCGCGGGGCGAACCGCAAGCTGATGCCCCAGTGGCTCCTGGTCGCCATGCACCACTCGGGCTTGTTCGAACCGTGGCGGATGCCGATTGCGACGGGCGTGGCCTGGTTCCACGACTGCGACGGCGGTGAGTTCGCCTACTACCCCGACGGTGCCGGCGGCGCTCCCGTGGCTCACCAGGTGCGCTCGAACACTGCAGTGGTGTTCGACGCCGATTCGGTGTTCCACGGCGTCGACCGGATCGCGTCGGCGTCCGACGAGATGCCGCCACTCAAGCCGGGCATGCGACTTACCTACGCCGGTGACAAACAGTGGGTCGTGCTCGCCGAAGACGCCAGCACCGAAGTGGCGCGCTACCGCTGGGACGAGTTGCGGTTCTCGGTGAGCTGGAAGGCGTACTGCTTCGCCGACGAAGCCGAGCGCGACCGGTGGCGCGCCGGCAGCGACGAGTTGAACCTCGACGTCGTGCTCGAGCGGCTGATCGCCGACCTGCGCCGGCGCGGACGCATCCCCGGCCCGCTTCCGAGCAAACCCGAAATCGCATTGATGATCATCGACGAATACATCGTGTTCCCCGAACCCGAACCCGTCGCGTAGCGCCGTGAGCGTCACCACGCGATTCGCGAAGGACGAAGCGACTGTCAACGGCGTGGTCGCCGCGATGAACGCCGAGGGCTACTGCATCGTGGAAAACATGCTGTCGGCCCAGGCAGTGAAGGACACGAAGGCCGAGCTGCTCGACATCCTCGGGCTGACGCCCACCGGTCGCAACGACTTCGAGGGCTACAGCACCCAGCGCATCTACGCGCTGTTCGCCAAGACACGGCGCTTCGACGAGGCCGCCGTCGACCCGCTGCTGTTGGGGGTGCTCGACCGAGTCCTCGGTCACTACCAATTGTCGGCTCCGGTGGGCATCTTCATCGGGCCCGGAGAAGTCGAGCAGGGCCTGCATCGCGACCAGAGCGTGTACCCGCTGCCGAACGACTTTCCGCCCGTGGTCGTGAACACGATGTGGGCCTTCGACGACTTCACCAAGGCAAACGGGGCGACGCGCCTTATCCCGCGGAGCCACACGTGGACCGACCGAGTCCCACGCGCCGACGACGAGTTGATCTACGCCGAGATGGCGGCGGGTTCGGTGATGTTTTACCCCGGCAATGCGTGGCACGGCGGCGGCGCGAATACAACCGACCGGCCCCGGCTTGGTGTGATTCTCGAATACGTGTCGGCGTGGCTGCGGCCCCAGGAGAACCACGTGCTGGCGGTGCCCCGCGAGGTAACCGAGGCATTGCCCGAACGGCTCCAAGAGTTGCTCGGCTACAACATCTACCCGCCGTTCGTGGGCTACGTCGACGGCCGTCATCCCCGTCGCTACATCAGCGAACCGGTGCGTCGCTAGCCTCGGCGCCGATGCCCGAATCCTTGTCCTTTAACGACGCACAAGGCGTCGCCGTCGCCTACTACCGCTGGAACCCCGAGGGCGCGCCCAAGGCGATCGTGCTGATCGCGCACGGCGCGTCGGAACACGGCGCGCGCTACGACCGGTTCGCCACGTTCCTGGCTGCCCACGGCTACGCCGTGTTCGCCCAAGACCACCGCGGTCACGGCCACACCGGCACCGCCACCGGCGCCGGCATCATCGGCCCGGGTGGTTGGCAGGCGCTCGTCGACGACCAACACGAGTTGGTAACGCTCGCGCGCGCCGCGGTGCAGAACGTGCCCGCGGTGCTGTTCGCCCACTCGATGGGATCGTTCCTGGCCCAGCGGTACATCCAGCAGTACGGCAACGAGATCGACGGGGTGGTGCTGTCGGGCTCCGCCGGCGGCCTCGACAACGTCGAAGGCACGATCGAACTGATCGACATGGTCGCCGCCGACGCCGGTATGGATTCGCCGGCGCCGTCGTTCCCGGGGCTGAACGACGCCTTCGCGCCGGCCCGCACCGACTTCGACTGGTTGAGTCGCGACGAAGCCGAAGTCGACAAGTACATCGCCGATCCCTTTTGCGGCGACAACAACCCGCTCAGCCTCGGATTCGCCCGCGGGATGCTCGCCACTGCGCTCGAAGCATGGAAGCCCGAGAACGAGGCCGCGATTCCGAAGGACCTGCCCGTGCTGTTCATCACCGGTGAGAACGACCCGGTGTCCCAAAGCGCGGCCACCGTGCGCGCCCTCGAACAGCGCTACCGCGACCTCGGGATCAAAGACGTCACGGCGCGCTACTACCCCGACGCCCGCCACGAGCTCTTGAACGAGATCAATCGCGACGACGTGCAGAACGACGTGGTCGCGTGGATCGACCGCGTGGTGTCGTAACTACTCGGGTCTAGCCCGACGGCCCGGTGGTTGTGGTCGGACCGGGCGCAGACTTCTCCTGCTGCGCGGCAACCGTGGTCGGCGTCGACGACGGCGGTGCGGTCGAGGTGGTGGTGGGCCGTGGCGGACGCGTGGTGCGCGGCGTCGTCGGTGCGGTAGTCGTGGCTCCCCCGCGCGGCTGCGTAGTGGCCGTCGTCGTCGTCTGGCCCACCACGGTCGTGGCAGTGGTGGGCGTCGTGGACGTATCGGCGGACTTCGAGGTGCTCCCGACCTTGTGAAGATCCAGAGCGTCGGGCGACACCGTGCGCAGCGGATGTACCGGAATGCCCTTGTGCCCCGCCTTCATCACGTCGCTGAAGACCTGCGCCGGGAACGACCCGCCGGTTACGGCGCGGCCGTGCACGCTCGACATCGGCTTCGGCTGTTCGTAGCCGACCCAGACGCCGGTGGCCAGGTCGGGCGTGGTGCCGATGAACCAGGCGTCGCCGTTGTTCTGCGTGGTGCCGGTCTTGCCGGCGACAGGGCGACCGATGGCTGCTGCCGTGCCGGTGCCCTGCTTCACCACGCGTTGCAGTGGTGAGTCGATCACGCCGACTTCGTCTTCGGAGAACACGCGATGTGTCTTGACGTGGTGTTCGTAAACGGTGTGGCCGTTGCGGTTCAGGATCTTCGCGATCGCGTAGGGCTGCGCGTACACACCTTTGGCGCCGAACGTGGCGAACGCACTGGCCATTTCGAGGGCGTTCACGCCCTTGCCGTCGAGACCGCCGAGGAACACCGCGCCCTGATTGCTCGTGGCGTCGGTGGGGATGCCGTCGTCGAACGCGGCCTGCGTGACGTTCTTGGTGCCGACCTGGCAGCCGAGGTCGACGAACACGACGTTGACGGAGTGCACCAGCGCGTCGTCCACGGTGATGTTGCCACCCAAGTCTTCGCCGGCGTAGTTGTCGACGGGCCGCGGGCCGTAACACGGGATGACGCGCCCCGACGTACCGTCGAAGGTCGAGCGCGGGTCGATGCCCTTGCGCAGCGCGGCCATGTAGACGAAGGGTTTGAACGACGATCCGGCCTGGCGTCCGCTCAAGCTCGACATGTCGAACTGCGTCTTGGCGAAGTCGAGGCCGCCGAACAAGCTGCGGATCGCGCCGTCACCGGGCTTCACCGTTGCGACTGCAGTGGTGGGATCGTTGGGCTCGCCCAAGCGCTTGCGCACCGACTCTGCCGTCGCGTCGAAGACCTTCGGGTCGAACGTGGTCTGGATCTTGTAGCCGCCGGTGAAAAGCTGCGCGGCGCGCGTCGCAGGCGTTGCGCCGAGCGCGTTGAGCGTCTTGGCTTCACGCTCGACATAAGCCACGAAGTGGGGCGCCCGTCCTCCGCCCTCGTGCGACGGAGGCGCAAGGTTGATCGGCTCAGTGAGCGCGACCTCGTAGGCCTGCTTGGTGAGCCAGTGCGACCGTTCCATGTTCACGAGCACCTGATTGCGACGCCGGGTTACCGCGCGGAGGCGGGTCCGCGGATTCAGGTACTCAGGGGCGCGGATCTTGCCGGCGATCACGGCCGCTTGGCTGGCGCTCAGGTTGTCGGGCGTGGTGCCGAAGAACGTGCGCGACGCGGCGGCCAGCCCGTACGCGCCTTCGCCGAAGTACACCTGGTTCAGGTACCGCTCGAGCAACGCGTCTTTCGAATAGCGCCGCTCGAGCTTGCTGGCATAGAGCACCTCGCGGGCTTTGCGGAAAACGGTGTGTTCGCCCGCGGTGTAGTTGAGCTTGGCCAGCTGCTGGGTGATGGTGCTGCCGCCCTGCGTGTGGCCCCGGAGCGTGCTGAGCGCGGCGCGCACGATGGCCGTCGGGTCAACACCGCCGTGGTGGTAGAAGTTTTTGTCTTCCGCGGCCAGCACGGCATTGCGGACATGGTCGGGCAACCGGCTCAGCTTTACGCCCTGCACGGTGCGGATGCCGTCGGGGCCGACGTCGCCGATCACTGATCCGTCCGACGCGATTAGCCGCGTGGTACCGGGCGCCTGGGAGAAGTCCGGGGTATGGGGCGCGAGCGGTGAGGCGACGAACAGCACCACGTCGCCCACACCCAGCGTTACGGCCCGGCGCAGCGGCGCGACCACGGCAATCGTCACGAAAACGATCGCAGTGAGGGCGAAGATCCGGCCCCAGCGAAGCGTGCGTAGGTCTCGCCTTAGTCCCGCCAAGCGCATCGTGCGCGGGGGATACCCCTTCTGCAGCAGCTGAACACGCTTGCGCGGTTTAGCCGGCCCTTAGTGGGGTAGATGCAACTTTGCGGTGGGGACCGGAGATAAGGATCAAAGGTGACGGAACGACTCGCCAGTGCACCACTCGGTACCACTGGTATCGAAATAACTCGCGTGGGTTTGGGCGCTTGGGCCATCGGCGGGGGCGAATGGCAAGGCGGCTGGGGCCCACAAGACGACAACGATTCGATTGCCGCGATCCACCATGCGGTGGATCGGGGCGTGAACTGGATCGACACGGCGCCCGCCTACGGACTGGGCCGCGCCGAGGAAGTGGTCGGCCGCGCCGTAGCCGAACTACCCGAGGCCGACCGGCCCTTCGTGTTCACGAAGTGCGGCCTGGTTTGGGTAGAGGGCGAGCGCACCGTGAGCAACTCGCTCGCGCCCGAGTCGATCCGGGCCGAATGCGAGGCGTCGCTGCGCCGGTTGCGCGTGGAGGCCATCGATCTGTTGCAGGCGCACTGGCCCACGTGGGACGACACACCGATCGAGGAGTCGTGGGCGACGATGGCCGCGCTCGTCGACGAAGGCAAGGTTCGCCACATTGGGCTGAGCAACTTCACCGTCGACGATCTCGCCGCGTGCGAGGCCATCCGCCACGTCGACACATTCCAGCCGCAGGTCAATCTGCTCGTGCGTGAAGCGTGCGCCGAAACGCTGCCCTGGTGCGCCGAGAACGGCACGGGCGTGATCGCCTACAGCCCGATGCGCTCGGGCTTGTTGACCGGAACCTTCACGGCCGAACGCGCCGCGACGTTGCCCGACGACGACTGGCGGGCCAGCGACGAAGATTTTCAAGAGCCGAAGCTGTCCGCCGCGCTGGCGCTGCTCGACCGCTTGCAACCCGTCGCCGACCGCGTAGGCGCCTCGCTCGCCGAGTTGAGCATTGCGTGGGTGCTGGCGGCGCCGGCGGTGTCGGGCGCGATCGTGGGCGCCCGCACTCCGGGCCAGGTCGACGGCTGGATCGGCGCAGCAGACGTCGTGCTCGACGAAAAAGACATCGACGAGATCGGTGCCGCGTTGGAAGCCAGCGGAGCCGGCGCCGGGCCGACCCGCCTCCAGGTGGCATGACCGACGCGATCCCCTTCATCGGTGCGTTCGAGTCGACGTATCAGCCCGCGCACGACCGCGACGTCGTCGAGACCACTGAGCACGACGTCCGCTGGCGCCACGACATTCAATTGGCACGCGCCTGCAACGTCACGCAGTTCCGCTACCCGGTGCGGTGGCACCGGATCGAACCCGAGCCCGGCCAGTTCGACTGGGCCCACACCGACGAGGTACTCGGGTTCATGCACGACAACGGCCTGGCGCCGATCGTCGACGTGTTCCACCACACGAGTTACCCGTTGTGGGTGGGCGACTTGTCTCAGCCTGAGTTCGGCGACGCGTTCCTGCGGTTCTGCGAGGCGCTCGCGCGGCGGTACCCGTGGCTGCCCGGATACACCGTGTGCAACGAGCCGTTCACGACCTTTCTCATGTGTGGCCAACTTGGCTTGTGGCCACCGCACGCGCGCGGCCTCGGTGGCTTCGTCGCTCTAGCCAACAACGTGCTCCCTGCGGTTACCGCAGCCAGCCGCATGCTGAAGGACTTGCTGCCCGACGCGCAGCACTTCCACGTCGAGGCCACCGAGCGCCACGCCGCCGTGACCCCCGCGGGCGCCGCGTTTGCCGAGATGGCCAACGACCGGCGGTTCCTGCTCACCGACCTGTTCGTCGGCCGCGCCATCGACCACGACCGGCCGTTCGTACAAGAGCTGCTCGGGGTGCCGGGCGGCGAGGAGCTGCTCGCAACGCCGGCGGGCGTCATCGACGTGCTCGGTCTCGATTACTACGCGCACAATCAGTGGCACTGGTACGAGCCGGGACGGGGCACCACGGCAGGCGTCGAACAGCCGCCACTGTCCGACGTGATCGTCGAGTACGCCGAGCGTTACCAAATGCCGGTGTTCCTGGGCGAGACCAACATCCGCGGCTTCGCGTCCGACCGCGCGTCGTGGCTGAAGTACACGCTCGAGCAGTGCGAAATCGCGCGTGATCGCGGTGTCGACATGCGGGGCTACTGCTGGTTCCCCTTCGTCGACTCGGCCGACTGGGCGTCGTTGCTCGCCGAGTGCGAGGGCGCCATCGACCCCGTCGGCGCGTTCTGGCTCGACGAAAACCTCGACCGGCGCCCGTCGTCGATGTCGATCTCTTATGCCCTCGCCGCCGGCGGGGTACCAGCGTCTGAACTACCCGCCTACCAATTCCGTCCCCCGGTGTCGCAGTGGCTCGAAGGATGGCTACCCCACATGGCGCATTGGGAATGGCGTCAGCCGCCAAGCAGCGAGCGGTGTTCCAGCTGTCACCAGCCCGGTGACGAGATCGAACTCGGAGTACAGAATGTCGCGTGACCTAGTGGTGCTTTCTCATCTGCGCTGGTCGTTCGTATGGCAACGTCCGCAGCACCTCATCTCGCGGGTCGCGGCCGGTTACGACCGCGCCTGGTTCGTCGAAGAACCTGAAGCGGTGACCGGCTTGGCCGCGCCGACGTGGCAGGTCGAAAGCGCCGGCCCCGTAAGCCGCGTGTGGCTTCAAGTGCCGGCCTACGCCGCGATGCAGGGCTACGACGCGGCGGCGTGCAAGGCCTACGCCGCGGAACTGCCGCAAGTGCTGGGCGAAACCGCGGGCGAGCGCGCCGTGTGGCTGTACACACCGATGGCGCTCGACGTCGCGCGCGCGCTCGCGCCAACGCTGCTCGTGTACGACGTCATGGACGACCTGGCGTCGTTCCGGTTTGCTCCGCCCGAGTTGGTGCTGCGCCAGCGCCAAGCCCTGCGCGAAGCCGATCTCGTGTTCACCGGAGGTCGGTCGCTGCACCGCTCGATCCAGGAGCACCGCAGCAAGCGCGCCCACTGTTTCCCCAGCGGTGTCGAGCCCGAGCACTACGCCCCCGCGAAACGCGTCCGCCGCTCGCAGCGCCGCAGCCGTCCCGTGGCGGGCTACGTCGGCGTGATCGACGAGCGCCTCGATCTCGATCTCATCGCAGAGCTCGCCGATGAACTTCACGACTGGCACATCCAAATGGTCGGCCCGGTCGTGAAGATCGACGAAGCCGATCTTCCGCAGGCCGCGAACCTCGAATACCCCGGTAGTCGCACGTACAAGGAATTGCCCGCCGTGATGGGCGGCTTCGACGTTGCGTTGATGCCCTTCGCGCTGAACGAGGCGACGCGCTCGATCAGCCCAACCAAGACGCTCGAATACTTCGCCGCCGGTCTGCCCGTCGTGAGCACACGCGTGCCCGACGTTGTTGCCGACTACCAAGACTCCGTGTGGCTCGCCGACGACGCACGCGACTTCGCCAAGGCGTGTGACATCGCGCTGAACGAATGCCCCGACGGCCGCGCCGAACGGCTCGCACCAATCCTGCGCCGCCAACACTGGGACGCGATCGCTGCGCGTATGACTTCACTCATCGACGACGCTTCGGCCGCGGCCACCGGGAAGACGGCATGAGCGCAGCCAACCCCCGCATCCTGATCCTCGGCGCCGGCCCCACCGGGCTCGGCGCCGGCTATCGCCTGCAGGAACTCGGCTACGACGACTGGGACATCATCGAAGCCAACGACTACGTCGGCGGACTCGCGACGTCGTTCACCGACAAGGCCGGTTTCACCTACGACATCGGTGGCCACGTGATGTTCAGCCACTACAAGTACTACGACGACCTCGTCGACAAGCTCATGGGCGGCGACTACACCGAACTCGAGCGCGAGGCGTGGGTGTGGATGGAAGACCGCTTCATCCCCTACCCGTTCCAGAACAACATTCGCGACCTCGAACCCGAGACGGTGTTCGACTGCATCAACGGGCTGATCGCCGCGCAGAAAACCGAACACGCGCCGACCAACTTCCGCGAATGGGTCGACGCCGTGATGGGTGCGGGCATCGCCAAGCACTTCATGATTCCGTACAACTTCAAGGTCTGGGCCACGCCCGCAGAATTAATGAACTACGTGTGGATCGGCGAGCGCGTATCGGTGGTCGACGTCGAAACGATTCTGCGCAACGTGATCCTGGGCGAAGACCAAGTGTCGTGGGGGCCGAACAACACGTTCAAGTATCCGCTGCGCGGCGGCACCGGCTTCCTGTACGAAGGCATGCGCCAGTTCGTCGAAGACCACCTTCACCTCGAGACCGTCGCGGTGTCCGTCGACCCCGTCGCAAAAGAGGTGCGCACGAAAGACGGCAAGGTCTGGCCCTACGACGTGTTGTTGTCGACGATCCCGCTCAACAAGCTGATCGCGAACATGGAGAGCGTGCCCGACAACGTGCGCGGCGCGGTCGAGGGGCTGCACTGGAGCGGCAGCCACATCGTCGGCGTCGGCATCGACCGCCCGACCGACAGTTCGAAGAACTGGATCTACTTCCCCGAACCCGACGTTCCCTTCTACCGCGTGACATACCTGTCGAACTACTCGCCGTACATGACGGCGTCGCCCGACCAGACGCTGTTCCTCACCGAGACGTCGCGCTCGGTGCACAAAGAAGAGCCCGAAGAAACGATCGTGCAGCGCGTGATCGACGGCCTCGTCGCCACCGGTCTAATGACCGACGAGGATCGCGGCCGCGTGGTAACCACATGGTTGTGTTCCCCCGACATGTCGTATCCCGTTCCGACCGTCACGCGCGACGCCAGCCTCGGCACAATTCAGCCGTGGCTACGAGAGCAGAACATCTGGTCGCGCGGCCGGTTCGGCGCGTGGCTCTACGAGATCGGCAACATGGACCATTCCGCCATGCAAGGCGTCGAGATGGTGAACCACGTACTGCACGGCGATCCTGAGACGGTGTGGATTCCCCGCGGCGAAGGCGCGGCGGGCGAGGGAGTTCGCTGATGGGCATCGCCACTACGAAACTCGGCACGACGGGCTTCGAGATCTCCCGCGTCGGTCTCGGCGCCTGGGCGATCGGCGGCGGCGAATGGCAAGGCGGTTGGGGACCCCAGGACGACGCCGAATCGATCGCCGCGATCGGTCACGCGGTCGAGCTCGGCATCAACTGGATCGACACCGCCGCCGCGTACGGTCTCGGCCGCGCCGAAGAAGT
>JBEEFT010000116.1:0-5294 GCA_041166225.1 Actinomycetota bacterium
GACACCGACACCGGCGGCGACCGCGGCCGGTCGGTCACCCACCTGCACGACGATCTCATGATCGACACGCCCGAGTTGCGGGTGGCCGCGAAGGAAGCCGGGCTGCCGTGGTTGCGCGGCGGCACCACCGAGCACGGCTCGGGGCGTGGCCCGATCGGCGAGGCGGGTACCTACGGCCGTGGCAAGCACCACTTGCCGTCGATGCAAGACAGCGCGCTGCGCCGTCGCATCTGGGCCTTCACGATGCAGGGCGAAGATCTGCCGCAGGCGACGAACCGCATCGACCTCGACCCGTCGATCAAAGACGCGTGGGGTTTCCCCTCCGGACGGGCGACGTACAAGCCGCACCGCCACGAGTTGGTCGCGTCGAAGTACTCGACGGTGATTCACGAAGCGGTGATGCGTGAAGCCGGCGCGCAGGCGGCGTTCTCGGCGACGTCGCCGCGCGGAGAAGAAGCGCCCGATTCGAAACACGTGATGGGCACGGCGCGCATGGGTATCGACCCGTCGACGTCGGTGGTTACGCCAGCACAGAACGTGTGGGGTATCGACAACCTGTTCGTGTGCGACTCGTCGGTGTTCGTCACTTCGGCCGGTTACAACCCCACGCTCACGCTCGTCGCGCTCGCGCACCGAGCAGCAACATTGATGGCTGGTTAGGTTGCGCGTCATGAGCGAGCTTGCGAGCGAATCATGAACACTGCGGCCGTGCCATGGACGGCGCCCGAAGGGCGCTGGTAATGGCTGACACGATGCGTGCCGCGGTGCTCGGCGGCGGTCCCGGCAAGCTCGCGGTGCAAGAGGTACCGGTCCCCGAAGTCGGCGATGGCGACGTGTTGGTCGAAGTCGAGCTGTGCGGCGTGTGCGGCAGCGACTTGCACATGGTGCTCGACGGATGGGGTCGCAAGGGCACGTGGGAAGGCCACGAGTGGGTCGGGCGGATCGCGGCCGTCGGCGACTCCGTCACGAAGTGGTCGGTCGGCGACGTCGTGGTCGGCGGGCCGTCCGTTCGTTGCGGCGAATGCGATCCGTGCCGCGCCGGTCGTCCGTCGTTGTGCCTGGCCCGCGACACCCCCGGCCAGGTGCCCGAGCACGGTGCGTTCGCCACCTACAAGGTCACGCGCGAGGCCGAGGTGTTGCCGATGCCCGACGGCCTGTCGCCGCGCGCCGCCGCACTGGCCGAACCCCTCGCGGTCGCGCTGCACGGCATCCACCAGGGGCGCGTCGCCCCGGGCATGCGCGTGATGGTGATGGGCGCGGGACCGATCGGCGCGCTCACGATCGCGGCACTGCGGGCGATGGGCGTCGACGACGTCACGTGTTCGGAGCCCACGCCGATCCGCCAGGACGTCGCGGCCGCGGTCGGCGCCACGCGCGTGGTGCACCCCGATGATCTCCACGTTCCGTCGATCGCCGAACCGGGTCTGGTCGTCGACGACGCGGTCGACGTGGTGCTGGAGTGTTCCGGCCACGGCCGCGCGATGGAAGCCGGCTTGGCGCAATGCAAACGGGGCGGCACACTCGTGCTGGTCGGCGCCGGCATGGCGTCGCCCAAGTTCGACCCCAACCGCATCTTGTTGAACGAAGTCGTGATCACGGGCGCGTTCACCTACGACAAAGACGGATTCAGCGAAGCGCTCGACTTGTTGGCGAGCGGGAAGATCCCGATCGACGCGTTGGTCGAACCCGGTGAAGTGCCACTCGACGGATTGCTCGACGCGATGCGCGGCCTCGCCGGCGGCGAGATCGCAGGAAAGGTTCTGGTGAAGCCATGACGGGTCCCGCGTTTTCGAAGCCACCGCGGCTTAATCACGTCGCGATGTCGATGCCGCCGTCGTCGCTCGACCAAGAGGGCCGCGACGCGATCACCGCGTTCTACGGCGACGTGTTCGGCTTCGAGGAGTACAAGGAACTGACCAAGGACCAGCACATGCTCGTGCTGCGTGCCCACCACCACGAACAGTTCGTGTTCCTGATCGCCGAGCCCGACCCTATGAAGGCGCCGCGCCTCGACCACTTCGGCATCTCGGTCGCCTCGCTCGACGACTTCAACGAAGTGCTCAGCCGGGCGCGGGCGTGGAAGGCAAAAGAACCCGACCACGTCGACCTCATCGAGAGCAAGGTCGAGGAGTACGAGGGCATGTTGAACCTGCACTCCTTCTACGTCGGTTACCGCTTCCCGCTCATGGTCGAGACCCAGCACTTCGAGTACCTCTTCTAAACCCCGCCGCGTCGCACTACGTTCGACCGCGGCACCCTTCCCCCTCTGACGTTCCAAGCACGGTTTGACGCGTGATCTGGCGGTCCCGAGGCGCCGGACGCCCGACAAACCGTGCTCCGAAGTAGAGGGGCACGAGCCTGCGAGAGATGTTTACGACGGCCGACGCCGTCGATTCCGGCATTACCGCGGACGCATTGACTTGGGGCAAGCGCAAGGGGGCGTGGAGCTCAGCGGCCCGAGGGGCATTCGTGACGGGCGGCGACGTGGTCACGATCGTCGAGCGCTCGATCGTGGAGGCGAGGCTCACGGGCGGCGTCGTCAGCGGCGCGCCCGCGGGCGAGCTGCTCGGTCTCGACAGCGTCGTTGCGACGCGCGTGGACTTCACGATCCCCCGCGGGCAGAGCAATCAGCGTGAAGGCGCGCGGCGGCGAGACCTTGGACCTGACCGAGTCACCATCGTCGCCGGACACCGACACGGCAGGTGGAGGTCTTCACTCACGACGGTCGATTCGTGGCACGCGTCGACCTCGCATGGCCCGAATTCGGTGTGTTCCTCGAGCTGGACGGACAGGCGCACAAACATCAACCGGTGTACGACGCGGCGAGGCAGACGGCGATCGTCGCAGCGACCGGGTGGCTTTGCGCCCGGTGCACCTGGCGGCAAGTCGCGCTCAACACGACCGCAACGGCGCGCGCCATCGCTGACGTGCTCGCGCAGGCCAACCGCCGCAGGCTGCAATCCGCTGACAACTTCTGAGCACGCGTTGTCGGGTGATCGACGGGCGGGACGGCGCCGATCGCACGCCAAACCGTGCGTGAAACTACGTTGCGACGGATGTCGTCGCTCGGTCCGCTCGTCCCCGCGGACGAAACGTTTAACCACCAGATCACCGAGGATCCCTCGTGGACCGAGAAGGTGTGCGCGATGGCCGCGCTGAAGGACGGCTCGATCCAGGCTGCGTTCGGTATGGGCAAGTACGCGAACCGCAACGTGCTCGACGCGTACGCCGGCATATCGCGCGGCGCCGAGCAGTGGACGGTGCGGGCGTCTCGCGCGCTCGCAAGCGACGTCGAGTCGACGGCCGTCGGACCGATCCGATATGAGGTGCTCGAACCGCTGCGTGTGGTGCGCTTCAGCCTTGCGAACAACGATGTGTTGCCGCTCAGCTTCGAATGGACCTTTCGCGCTGCGGTGCCGTGCACGCGCGAAGAACCGTCGCGTTTCGAGCGGGACATGACGCGCTACCACCAGATCGGCACCGCAGAAGGGTGGATCGAACTCGACGGGCTGCGACACGAACTTAGCGACGCCAACTCAGTGTCGACCCGCGACCACTCGTGGGGCCCGCGCCACATGGTCGGTGCGCCTGACGTCGAGCCGGCTCATCGGACTGACGTGTCGAGCACGGTGATCTGGTCGCCGATTCTCATGGAGTGCGCCGACGGCACGCGCTACGGGATCCACACCTTCTACCAGCGTCATGCGATGGGTGAACACGCTCGGGCCGAGTTGCAGGGCGGCATCGAGCACGCCGACGGAAGGCGCGAGCCGTGGGCCGCGTTGCTGCCCACCTACGACGTGCGCGACGACAACCGTCGTTTGTCGCGCGCCACGCTCAACTTCACGATGAGCGACGGCTCGGCCCGCCCCGTCACCATCACGGCGCTGGGCGACACCGGCTTTCACCTCGGCACCGGGTTGTACTTCGGCTTCGACGGTCAATGGCACGGCGAGTACCGCGGCGCGCTGCACGTCGACGGCGAATACATCGCAGATTGCAGCGAACCGGCCACGGCGCGCCGCGTCCATCAAATCCGCGACAACCTCGTGCGCGTCGACGACCCCGTCGGCGGCGGTGTAGGTGTCGGCAATATGCAGACGATTTTCGCGGGGCCGCACGCCGACGCCGGGCTCACTGAAGAAGCGAGCTTCATGTGAGTGCGTTCGAAGACGGACTCGAGCGGTGGCTCGGTCGGCCTGTGCGCAAACTCGAGCGGCCGAAGGCGGGGTTCTCGAGTGAGACGGTGATCGTCGACGACGAGTTGGTCATCCGGCTGCCGCCATCGGGTGAGGGCAACTTTCCCGACTACGACCTGGCGTTGCAGGCGCGCGCGATCGAAGCCGCTGAGGCTGCGGGCGTGCCGGTGCCGGTGCCGGTGCGGTACGAACCCGACGCGTCGTTCCTGGGATCGCCGTTCATGACGATGCCGTTCGTCGCCGGCCGCATACCTAACGACTTCACGCCGGCGGACAAATGGCTGGCCGGTCTGGCGTCCGACGACGACCGACATCAGGTGTGGTCGTCGACGCTCGACGTGATCGCACGTATCCACACCGCGCCCGTCGGCATGCTCGCGCTGCGTACGGGCTTGGCCGACGAGCTCGCCTACTGGGCGCAATACCTGGACTGGATGGACGGCGCGCCCGACGCG
Organism: Actinomycetota bacterium; assembly: GCA_041166225.1. Lineage (GTDB taxonomy): Bacteria > Actinomycetota > Acidimicrobiia > Acidimicrobiales > JACCXE01 > JACCXE01. The sequence goes on from JBEEFT010000116.1 coordinate 4,655, forward strand.
CTCCGCGACGCGTTCAACTGGTGCCGGGACAACGCGCCAGGCACACACGCGGTGCCGTCGCTGCTGTGGGGCGACGTGCGCTTCGGCAACGTCGTGTACGACGAGCACACCCTGTCGCCCAAAGCGGTGCTCGATTGGGACATGGTGAGCGCCGGGCCACCCGAGATGGACATCGCATGGCTCACGGCGCTCGACGCCGTCGGCTTCGAGATGACGAACATGACATTGCCCGGCTTCGGCACGCGCGACGACACGATCGCGTTCTTCGAGGCCAAGCTCGGCCGACGTCTAAGCGACTTCGGGTGGTACGAGGTGTTCGCTCTGGTGCGGGCCAGCGCGATTTCCACTCGCATGGCGCTGCTCCACGATCGCGCCGGGCAGAAGTCGATGTTCAAAGTCGGCGACGACCCCACCCTCGCCGCCGCGGTGCGCCGCATCGCCGCCATCGACACCTGACCGCCCGCGGTCCTACGATCACCCAGCTTCCCGCCGCACTCGCCTCCCCCCACGTCTCTTCCCCCTCCATGACGTTTCGCGTGCATCTACGGCCGTAAATCCGGCGCTTTCCGGCGCTTTCACGGCTCCATCTGCACGCGAAAGAACGAAATGCGTGGTGTGGTGGAATGACGAACGACGTGTT
>JBEEFT010000117.1:0-2993 GCA_041166225.1 Actinomycetota bacterium
GGTCGCGGCGTCAGGTGCGGAGTTCTTTGCGCCAGACGAGCTTGAGGCCTGACCAGGTGTCGTCGATGGCGCAGACTTTTACGTCGACCAGGCCGCGGGGGAGGCACACCTCGCGGAGGGTGTCTTCGGTGATGTCGGTCGGCACCTTCGAGGCCTTCTTCGGCCATGCAACCCAGATGGCGCCATTCGGGAACACGGCCTGCTCCAGTTTCGCGACGGCGCGCTCGAGATGCGCACGCGAGTCGACGAACGCGACGATCACATCGTGCGATTTACCGAGGCGCTCCGTGACGGTGACGTTGTCGGGCAGTTCGCCAAGCGTTGCGTCGAAGCCGTCGGGCTTGTGCAGCACTGCCACGCGGGAACCTTCTTTGATGCCCAACTTCTTCGGGAGTGGAGTTCCGGAGTAGCCCGCCATCGGTCGTAGTCTGCACGCATGACCGACCGTCCGGAGCCCGATCCAGCTGATCTTCTTGAGGAATGGCTGAAGTGGGAGCGCGGCGAGCTTGAGCCCGGTCGTCTGATCGCCAACCTGAAGAAGGGTGGCATCCGCGAGTTGCTCGAAAAGGTTGCGAGTCCCGCCGGGGCCGACGACTGAGCGTTCCCCCGCAGGTCATCCCTCGCCCGGAATCGTTCCGCAGGGGCGACGCCGCACCGTGGTCGCACCTGTCGCCGGAACAACGCCGCGGCATTGACCTGGCGCGCGTGCGCGCCGCGGTCGAGAACCCGGAGCGGCCGAATGCGGCCATCCACGCGCAGCCGTTGGGTGAGCCCGTCGTAGTGGACGCGCCATTGCCGGGCAAAGCCGCGGCCGTGCTCGCCGCATTCTTCGAAGAGGACGGCGAGGCGCGCGTGCTGCTTACGCGTCGCGCCTCGCACTTGCGTAGCCACACCGGCGAGGTGTCGTTTCCGGGTGGCCGGATCGAGGAGGGCGAAGACGCCGTTACCGCCGCGCTACGCGAGGCGGAGGAGGAGATTGCCCTCGACACGTCCGAGATCGAAGTCGTCGGGACGCTCACACCGATCTCGACGCTGGCGGCGACGTCGGGGATCACGCCGATCGTCGGGTTTCTTCCCGGGCGCCCCGACGTGGAGGGCGACCCCAACGAGGTCGAGTTCGTGTTCGACATCGCGTTGGCGGAACTGATCGCCGACGGCATCTTCGAGGAGGAGCGCTGGGACACGCCGTGGGGCAACGACCGTCAGATCAACTTCTTCTACCTGCCCCACGACATCATCTGGGGCGCAACCGCGCGCATCCTTCGAGAGTTGCTCGAGTTGGTGACGGTCAGCCGTTAGCGCAGTTCGCGCACAACCCGATCAGGTCGAAGCGGTGGTCGGTGGCCTTGAAGCCGGTCGTCGACGCAACCTCGTCGAGTGCGTCGTTCACCGCACGCTCGAGTTTGGCCGGCACCGTGAAGTCGTCGACGGCACCGCAACGCGAACAGATGAGGTGATGGTGATGATGATCGGTGAGCGCCTCCGCCAATTCGAATCGGGCGTGGTCGTCGCCGCCCAACACGATGCGGCGCACCACTCCGGCCTGTTCGAGCACGGTCATGTGCCGATACGCGCTGCTCGCGGCGAGACCCGGCGACGTCACCATCAACTCGGGGATCGTGGCTGGACGGTCGAGCTCGGTAAGGGCTTCGACCATCGCGCGGCGGCCCGACGTGAATCTCTGGCCGACGCGGCGCAACAACAATGCGACCTCGTCCTCGAGATCGGCTGTCATCGCCATCGGTGCAGCGTACCGACGCCGCCGCGTGTCACTACTGCTGGTAGCCCTCGACCGTGCGCTCGCTCCTCGGGGTTGCGTCGTCGGGGTTCTGACCCGCCGACCGGCGCGCCTGGCGCTGGCGCAGCAGATCCCAGCACTGGTCGAGGGCGACCTCGAGCTGGCGCATCTTGTCGAGGTCCGCTTCAGGCGCGGTCGAGCCAACGTGGGCGCGCTCGAGTTTGTGTTCCTCGTCGACGAGTTCACTGATACGGCGGAACAGATCAGAGTCATCCATACCGTCATCCTCCCAGGTCTGGATCAGCGCGCGAACAACCCCACGGCGATCGGTGCGATCAGCAGCGCGGGCAGCATCGACCCCACGCGGATACGCCGCAGATCAAGCAACCGGACGCCGATCGCCATCACCAACACGCCCCCGGTCGCGGTGAGTTCGGTGAGCATGCGCTTGGTGAGCAGCGGATCAATGAGGTGCGCGCCCGCGGTTAACGCGCCCTGATAGATGCCGACGGCGATCGCGCTCAGTGCGACACCCCATCCGAGAGTGCTGGCAAAGATCAACGAGACGAACCCGTCGAGGCCAGACTTGAGCACCAGCAACTGGTAGCCGCGACTGAGCCCATCTTGCAACGAACCGAGGATCGCGAGCGGCCCGATGCAGAACACGAGGCTCGCAGTGACGAAGCCCTCGCCGACGTTGCTGTGCGTGCCGCGCACGCGTGCGCCGAGCCTGTCGCCGAAACGCTCGAAGCGCTCCTCAAGAGACAGCGCTTCACCTAACGCGGTACCAAGCGCGAGCGCGATCAGCGGAAACACGATGTTGTGCGTCTTCTGCGCGTCGCTGATGCCGCTGACGATCGTGACCAACCCGAGGATCGACATCACGCCGGTGCGTACGCGCTCAACGAGGCGGCGACCGACGACGACGCCGACGAGCGACCCCGCTGCGATAGCGGCGATGTTGATGATTGTGCCGAGGCCGGTCATGGACGGCGTACGTTAAAGCCATGCCGACCTTGTCGTTCGAAGGGGAAACGCACGCGGAGATCGTGCGGAAAGTGCGGCGCTGGCTGGTGAGCCTCGACGCGCCCGAAGAAGCGATAACGAACGTAGAAGCAGTCGAGCGCGCGTCGGAGATCACAAAAGACGCGCTCACCGTGATCGCACAATCGGCGCCCGCCCCTGTGCGGTCGAGCGAACTGTTCAAGGCGCTCACCCGCATGGGGTACGAAGCCAACGAGATGACCAAGAAGGC
>JBEEFT010000118.1:0-6267 GCA_041166225.1 Actinomycetota bacterium
CACGGCGGCATCGCCGCGATGCTGCTCGACGAGTGCATGGGTGCGTATGGCAACGCCGTGGACAAAGTGCACGCTGTCACCGGCACACTCAACTTGAAATACCGCAAGCCCGTCCCACTCGACGGACGTCCACTGCGCGTCGAGTCCTGGCGCGAGGGCGAGCTCAGACGAGTCACGAAGATGCACGGCCGCCTCGTCACCGCCGACGGCGAGGTCGCGGTCGAAGCGACAGGGCTCTTCCTCCGGGCCTGGGACGGCGCATTCCCGCGGAAGCGAACGGAATGACTGACCCGCTCATCGACTGCATCGACTGCGGTGGCCGCTGCCACCTTATGGTCACATGGGCCGACGACGACCCGCCCCAACCCGGTGACGTGGTGACTTATCGCTGCGAGGACTGCCTCGACATGTGGTACCTCGTCGTCCCGGAAGAAGACATCGCCCGCGGCGACGATTGGTGACGCTCTAGCTTTCGGGCGTGCAGCGAGTGCTGGTGCTGGGACCCGGCGGTGCAGGCAAGAGCGTGCTGTCGCGCGAGCTCGCGGGCATTACCGGCCTGCCGCTGGTGCACCTGGACCGTGAGTTCTGGGGACCGGGTTGGACGCGCCCGTCGGAAGAAGATTGGCGAGCCCGCATCGACGAACTGCTGGCCGGCGACGCGTGGATCGTCGACGGGACGCACGCCGACACGCTCGACTATCGCCTTGCCCGCGCCGACGGCGCGGTGGTGCTCGACTACTCACGCTGGCTTGCGGTTCGCGGCGTGCTGAAACGCCTCGGCACCCGAGCCGGGCGGCGAAGGCCCGACTTGGCTCCTGGATGCCGCAATCGCCTCGATCGCGACTACGCGTCGTGGGTGTGGCGGTATCACCGCGAAACCCGGCCGCAGGTGATGGCCGCGCTCGACGGGCACGCCGATGACGTCGAGCGCGTCATGCTGCGCAACCGCCGCCACGCCCAACGTTGGCTCGACTCGCTGCGGGCCACGTCAACCCGAGGAACGATTCATGCCTGACCACACCGTCGAATACCACCCGCAGGCGAAGGCGATCATCGACATGATCAACTCAGCGCCGGTCGAGCCGCCCGCCGATCCAGCCGAACGCGTGGCCGGCGCTCGCGCTGGCTACGCCGGTTGGTACAGCATGAACGGCCCGGGGCCCGACATCTCCGAGGTGCGCGACGTGCACATGCTGCGCGACGTCGGCACGCCGATCCCGGCGCGGGTCTACAAGCCGACCGAAGACGACGACGCGCCGATCGTGGTGTTCTTTCACGGCGGCGGGATGGTCGTGGGGTCGATGGAGGCCTCCGACGGCGTCTGTCGGCAGCTGGCCGACGCCAGTGGCGCCGTGGTCGTGAACGTCGACTACCGCCTCGCGCCCGAAGACGTGTATCCCGCAGCGAGCGAAGACGCGTGGGATGCGGTGTTGTGGGTGAGCGAGCACGCGGCTGACTTGGGTGGTTCCGAAGACAAGCTGATCGTGTGCGGCGACTCGGCCGGCGGCAACCTCGCGGCGTTATGCGCGCTGCGCGCCCGCGACATGGGGGTGCCCGCGCTGCGGCTTCAGATGCTGATCTATCCCCTCACCGACTGGGCCGGTGATCACCCGTCGATGGACGAGAACGCCACGGGCAACTTCCTCACGAAGGAAACAATGCAGTGGTTCCGCTCGACGTACCTGGGCGACGACGACGTGCTGTGGACCGACCCCACGGTGTCGCCGCTGTACGCCGACGTCGCGGGTGTGTGCCCGGCGTGGATTATCACGACGAGCCACGACCCACTCCGCGACGAAGGCATCGCGTATGCCGAAAAGTTGCGCGACGCCGGCGTGCCCGTCACCCACACGAACGTCGAAGGCGTGTTCCACGGCTTCTTCGGGCAGACCAACGTGCTCGACCTTGCCGCGGAGGCAATGGCCGACGCCGCTGCGGCGATCAAAGCCGTGTAGGCGCCCGCTAAGACTTGAACAAGAACTCGGCCTCGTCGTCGTCGACGAGGAGACGGACTTCGTCTTCGAGCACCGGATGCGCCGCGAGTCCGTCGACTGCGTCGACCATGTCGAACGCGACCTTGCGGGCCTCCACCACGAGCGCGACGTCGGTGCGCAACGAGGCCAACTTCAGATCGTTGCGGCCTTTCTGACGCGTCCCCATCACCGTGCCTTCGCCGCGGATCTCGAGGTCGACTTCTGCGAGCGCGAACCCGTCGGTGGTGCGGACCATCGCACCGAGGCGTTCCTCGCCGTCAGGCGTGACCACGTCGCCGAGCAGGAAGCACTGCGACGCGGCGGCGCCACGACCCACCCGTCCTCGTAGTTGGTGGAGCTGCGCGAGGCCGAACCGGTCGGCGTTGACGATCACCATCACGGTCGCGTTCGGCACGTCGACGCCGACCTCGATCACTGTGGTGGCGACGAGCACGTCGATCTCGCCGGCGCGGAACTGGCTCATCACCGATTCACGTTCTTTGGCCGGCACTTGCCCGTGGAGCAACGCAAGGCGAAGGCCCTGCAACTCACCGGCGCCCAGCTCCTCGTAGGTCTCGACCGCGGAGGCCGCCTGAATCTTCTCCGAGCCCTCGATCAGCGGGCACACCACGTAGGCCTGGCGGCCGGCCGCGACCTCGTCGCGCACCGCGGCCCACGCGGCCTGCTCCTCGAGTTCGCCCCGCGCCCATGTGGTGACGATGGGGGTGCGCCCGGGCGGTAGCTCGTCGAGGATCGCCACGTCGAGGTCGCCGTAGACCGTCATGGCCGCGGTGCGCGGGATCGGCGTGGCGGTCATCACCAACACGTCGGGGTCGTCGCCCTTGCCCCGCAGCGCGGCTCGCTGCTCGACGCCGAACCGGTGCTGCTCGTCGATCACGGCCACACCCAGCTTGTGAAACGCGACGCCTTCGGTGATCAGCGCGTGCGTGCCGATCACGATGTCGACCTCGCCGCTCGCGAGGCCAGCACCGATCTTCTTGCGCTCGGTGCCCGTCGCCCGCCCCGTGAGCAGTTCGACGCGCAGCGGCCTGTCGTCGAACAACGTTGCGCCTTGGGACGGAACGGTGACGCCTTCGAGCAGCGCCCGCACTCCGACCGCGTGTTGTTCGGCCAACACTTCGGTTGGCGCCATCAGCGCCCCCTGGTAGCCGCCGGCGACCGCGGTCAACAGCGCCGTTACAGCCACAACCGTCTTGCCCGAACCGACGTCACCTTGCAACAACAGATGCATCGGATGAGGCCCGGCGAGGAATTCGTCGATCTCGCCGATCACCCGTTGCTGGGCGCGCGTGAGCGGGAACTGCAGCGACGCGTAGAACTGCGTGACCAGTTCGGACCCGACGACGTGACGGATCCCGGTGGCCTCGGCCTCGTAACGGCGCTTGCGCGCGACCAGCACCGACTGCAGCCGCAGCAACTCGTCGAACGCGAGGCGTTTGCGCGCCGCGCGCATCGCGCCCATCGAGTCGGGGGCGTGAATATTGCGCATCGCCCAGGTTCGGTCGACGAGGTCCAGGCGGTTACGCACCTCTTCGGGCAACGGGTCGACGAAGTCCTCGGCCCGCCGCAACGCCTCGGAGACGAAGTCGGTCAACTCCCACGTGGTGAGCGCGGCCTTTTCGGATTGCGGATACACGGGGATGACCCGGCCGGTCTTGTCGCCGACCAGGTCGACCACCGGGCTCGTCATCTGGCGCTTGCCGCGATAGCTGTCGACCTTGCCGAAAAACACGGCCTCACGGCCGACCGCCAGCTGCTTGGCCCGCCACGCTTGGTTGAAGAACGTGCACGACAAGTAGCTCGACCCGTCGAAGACGTCGATCTCGACGAGCGACTTGCCGTTGCGCGTGCGGCGGGCCTGAACCCGCTTCACGGTCGCGAGAACCATCGCCTCGTCGCCGATTTTGAGCTCACGAATCGACTTCTGTTCGGTGCGGTCGATGTAGCGCCGCGGGTAGTGCGTCAAGAGGTCGAGCACGGTTTCGATCTCGAGCACGCGAAGCGCCTCGAGCTTTTTCGGACCGACGCCCTTCAACTTGCTGACGTCGAGTTCGTTCAGCTTGTTGAGCGTGACCGTCACTCGATCGACAAGAGGTAGGGGTACAGCGGTTGGCCGCCGTGGTGCACCTCAACCGACGCCTTGGGACGATGCTCGCCGATCCACTCGGTGAGGCGCCGCGTGCACGCGGCGTTGGAGCCTTCACCTTCGATCAGCGTGACGATTTCGTGGTCGTCGGTGGCCAGCCTGTCGACGAGGCCGGTGCACGCGTCGTCGAGTGACTCGGCGATCACCACGATGCCGTCGCGGGAAATGCCGAGGTAATCACCGGCGTTGATCACGCCGGCGTCGGCTTCGCTGTCGCGCACGGCGCGGGTGATCTCGCCCGACACGACGCGCTGCGCACCCGCGCTCATGTTGCTGGCGTTCTCGTCGGCGTCGGCCTCGGGGTCGTACTCCATGAGCGCCGCGAATCCCTCGGCCACACCGACGGTCTTCACGACTCGCACCGTCTTGTCGCTCAGCGCCTGCACCTGTTCGGCTACCGCGATGATGTTTTTGTTGTTCGGCAGCACGATCACAGAATTCGCCGGGGCCGCTTCGACCGCTTCGAGGATCTGAGCGGTCGACGGGTTCATCGACTGGCCGCCGGCCACGATCTGTTGCACGCCGAGGCTGCGGAAGATGCGCCGGATGCCATCACCGGTTGCGATCGCGACGACGGCGGTGGGCACCGGCGTGCGGTCGGCTTCCTCCTCGGGTTCGTGCTCACGCACCCACTTTTCTTCTTCGACCTGCTCCATCAAATCGGTGACGCGGATCATCTTCGGGCGACCGACGTCGAGCGCGGCTTCGATCGACGCACCGATGTCGTCGGTGTGGATGTGGCAGTTCCAGATGCCCTCGCCGCCCACCACAACAATCGAATCGCCGATGCCGGCCCACACTTCCTTGAACGCGGGGATGGTCTCGTCGGGCGCCTCGAGGAAATACATCACCTCGTAGCGAAGATCGCCGACGTTGTGCTCGTCGCCGTGCATCTCGGCCAACTCGTCGGCGTCGAACGCAGGCTCGTCGCTGTCCTCCGGAGCCTCGGGCAACGGCCGCCCATCGACCACCAGCAGCCCGGCGTCGAGCAGCAACAGCAAGCCCGCGCCGCCGGCGTCGACCACGCCGGCTTGCTTGAGCACCGGCAACAGTTCGGGCGTGCGGGCCAGCGATTCCTCGCCGCCTGCCTTCGCTGCCTCGACCGTGGCGAGCAGGTCGGCGCCGTTGCCGGCCGCGTTCGCCGCGGCCTCGGCCGCCTCACGGGCGACGGTGAGAATCGTTCCTTCGACCGGGCGCATTACCGCGCCATACGCCGCTTCAGCGGCCTTGGTGAGGGCGCCGGCGAGTTCGAGGGCACCGGCGCCGTCGGGCGGAGCCGCTTTGCACCCGTCGGCGAGCGCGCGCAACACCTGGCTGAGGATCACGCCCGAGTTGCCTCGGGCGCCCATCAACGCGCCGTGGCTTATCGCTTTGCACACCGCGGCCATGTCCGCGTCGTCGACGTCGTCGAGGCCGTTGCATACCGAGTCGAGCGTGAGCGACATGTTGGTGCCGGTGTCGCCGTCGGGCACCGGGTACACGTTCAGGCGGTTGACGCGCGCCTTGTGGGCGCGCAGCGCGTCACGAAAACCTCGCATTAGCGCGACGAGGTCCGTCGACGTCAGTCGCGTGATCGTGGCCATTGCGACGGATCGTAATGGGACAGGTGGCCAGGCATGTGGCCTCGCTGCTACTCTGGTCGGCCGTCCCTGCAGGTCTTTCTTCGTCGAGGTTTCGCGTCATGGCAGCTGTTTGTGAAGTGTGCGGCAAGCACCCGAACTTCGGTAAGTCGGTGTCGCACTCGCATCGGCGCACGAACCGTCGTTGGAACCCGAACATTCAGCGCATCCGTGCGCTGGTCAACGGCTCACCGACGCGGCTCAACGTCTGCACGGGCTGCATCAAGTCGGGTAAGGTCACCAAACCCCCGATGAAGCTTCGCACTCCAGCATCGAGCTAGAGCGCCCGCGGGTTTACGGCCCCTCCACCCTTTCCCAGCCTCACCCGGTTGCGGATCGCGTCCGTGACCACCATTTTGGCGCGTTGGCACGCGCTGACGACGTCGTCACCGCGCGCCAATCGCGCCGTGATAGCCGCACTGAGCACGCATCCGGTTCCGTGGGTGTCCTCGGTCGGCACTCGCTCTGATTCGAGCCAGATCACACCGGGCTGCCCTGCGATCACCAA
>JBEEFT010000119.1:0-3150 GCA_041166225.1 Actinomycetota bacterium
GGCCTCGCTACGGCTGACGCGGTACGCGCGCTCGACCCGTCGGCCGGGGTCACGTTCATCGGCACGCCGCGCGGCCTCGAGCAGCGGCTGATCCCGCCCGCGGGTTACGCGCTCGAACTGGTCGACATGGTGCCGTGGCAAGGGGCGGGGCGCGCGCCCGCCTTTGCGCTGGCGGTATTGCGGGCGTCGCGCCAGTCGGCCGCGGTGCTCAAACGCCTTAAGGCCGACGCGGTCGTGGCGATGGGCGGGTACCCCTCGTTGCCGACGGTGTTGGCGGCGCGCCGGCGTGGCATCCCGGTCGTGATCCACGAGTCGGGTGCCACCGGCGGTCGGGCGAACCGGTTGGCGGCGCGGTTCACGCCCAACGTCGCACTCTCGTTCGCGTCGGCCGCCGCGTCGTTCCCCCGGCGGCAGGCCCGCGTGGTCGGCATGCCACTGTCAGCCGATATAGCTACGTTCGATCGCACCGCGCTGCGGGCCGCGGCCCGTTCTGAGTACGGAGTCGCCGAGGGCCAGACCATGGTGTTGATCAACGGCGGGTCGCAGGGGTCGGTCACGCTCAACAACTTGGCTGTCGGGCTCGGCGAACGGTGGCGTGGGCGCACCGATGTCCGCGTCGTCGCGAAGACGGGACGCGACCACTTCGACGGCGTCGTCGCCGCGCTGCGCGACAACGGCGGCGAGGCGGTAGTGACGCCCGTCGTCTACCTCGACCGCATGACCACGGCGTACGCGGCCGCCGACGTCGCGGTGTGCCGGGCCGGCGCCGGCACCGTCGCCGAACTCGCGACGTGCGGGCTGCCGTCGATCCTCGTGCCCTATCCGTTCTCACTCGACGACGACCAGGGCCACAACGCCAAGGTGCTGGTCGACGCGGGCGCGGCCGTGTTGCTGCGCGATCCCGACGCCGTCGCAAACATCGTGGGCCCGCAACTCGAAGACTGGATCGCGCACCCCGACGCGATGGCCGTAATGGCCGGCGCCGCGAGCGGAGCCGGGCACGCGCACGCGGCCACGACGCTCGCGCAATGGGTGCTCGACCTCGCCGCCTAGCGTCTGCCCCGCAATGGCCGTCACCAAGAACTTCCTTCTGAACCCCACCGACACGCTCCGCGTCGCGATGCAGCGCGTGAGCGCCAATCGTGAGGGCTTCGCCGCGGTGGTCGACGCACACAACAAACTGCTCGGCACGTTCTGCGACATGGACGGGCGCAACGCAATGCTGCGCGGCGTCTCCTTCGACGAGGCGGTCGAGTCGGTGATGGCGAAGAAGACGACGCGCCTGGCCCGCCTGCCCGGTGAGCTTGTGATCGACAAGGGGGCGGTCACCGGGGTCTCGGTCATAGACCGTCCGCCCGTCGACGCTGTGGTCATGGCCGGCGGCAAAGGCACGCGGCTGCGGTCGGTCACCGGCAACGTCCCCAAACCGCTGCTGAGCCTGGGCAGCAGCACGATCCTCGAGCGGATCATGGCGCGCATGGCGACGGCGGGCGTCGAGCACACGTGGCTGTCGGTGAACTACCGCGCCGCCATGTTCCAGCGAAAGATCGGCGACGGATCGTCGGTCGGCCTTGCGGTCGACTACCTGCGCGAAGACGTGCCGCTCGGCAACGCGGGCGCGCTGTCGCTGCTGCCGAAAAAAGGACCGAGCACGGTGTTCATCACCAACGCCGACCTGATCACCGGGCTGGACTACCAGCGCCTGTTCGACTTCCACCGCTGCCACGGCGGACCGATCACGATGGCAGCCGCGAACTTCACCACGCACGTGAAGTACGGCGTGGTCCGCACAACCAAGACGGGGGTGCTCGAAGGAATGGACGAGAAGCCCGAGCTGAACTTCCTGTGCAACGCGGGGATGTACGTCGTGAACCGTGACGTGTTGAAGCTCGTGCCGAAGCGCAAGTTCTTCCAGATGCCCGAGCTGCTCGACGCCGTGCAGCGCCGCGGCCAAGACGTGCACGTGTTCCCGATGTACGAGAAGTGGGTCGACGCCGGCTCACCCGAGGAGTTCCAGCAAGTGTTGATCGAGTTCGCCACCGGAGTCGAGTCGTGAGCGATTGGGGTGGCGTGCCCGTGCTCGTCACCGGGGGCGAGGGCTTCATCGGCTCGCACCTCGTAGAGATGCTCGTGGCGGCCGGCGCGAACGTGCGCGTGTTGTCGTATTACACGTCGTTCGGTCGCGCCGGTTGGTTGGAGCAGAGCGACGTGCGCGCATCGGTCGAGGTCATGCCGGGCGACGTGCGCGACGCGGGACGCGTGCGCGAGGCGGTCGACGGACGCGACGTGGTGTTCCACCTCGCGGCGCTTATCGGCATCCCGTACTCCTACGTCGCGCCCGAGAGCTACATCCAGACCAACGTGCAGGGTTCGTTCAACGTGGCCGACGCGTGCCGGCGCGCCGGCGTGTCGCGGTTGGTGCACACGTCGACGTCGGAGACCTACGGCACCGCGCAGTTCGTGCCGATCACCGAGGAACATCCGATGCAGCCGCAGTCGCCGTACTCGGCGTCGAAGATCGGCGGCGACATGATGGTGCTCTCGTTGCACCACGCCTTCGAACTGCCCGTCGCAGTGGCGCGTCCGTTCAATACCTACGGCCCGCGCCAGTCGACGCGCGCGGTCATCCCGACGATCCTGTCGCAACTCATCGGCGGCGCCACCGAAGTGAAGCTCGGCTCCCTCACGCCGACGCGCGACTTCAACTACGCCACCGACACCGCGGCGGGGATGATGGCGATCGCGCAATGCGACGCCTGCGTCGGTTCCGTCACCAACATCGGCTCCGGTGAAGAGATCACCATCGGCGAGCTGGCGCAGCTGCTCATCGAAGCCGTGGGCGCCGACGCAAAAGTCGTCATCGACGAATCGCGGGTGCGGCCGGAAGGCTCCGAAGTCGACCGCCTGCTCGCCGACAACACCAAGATCCGCAACCTCACCGGCTGGTCCCCGCAGGTCAGCCTTCGCGAAGGCCTGTCCCGCACCGCCGACTGGATCCGCGACCACCTCGCCGAACTCGAAACCGGCAACTACTCCGTCTAAGTCGGCACTTCTGGTCAAACGGCGTCGTCCAGCAACGCCATCTGACCAGAAGTATCACCGATCGCGACCTTCCCGTCGCTGGATGCGCCGCAACTGATCGTTGAGGTC
>JBEEFT010000120.1:0-5108 GCA_041166225.1 Actinomycetota bacterium
CGGCCGGACCGGTGCGTGGTTTGCGTTCCAACACAGCGACGTTGTCCCCGACATCGTCACGATCGCCAAGGCGCTGGGCAACGGGGTGCCCATTGGTGCTTGCTGGGCTCGCGCTGAAGTGGCGGCGGTGTTCGAACCTGGCGACCACGGCTCGACCTATGGCGGCCAGCCTTTCGCCGCGGCCGCGGCCCAGGCCACGCTCGACGAACTCATCGCGATCGACGCGCCCGCGTGTGCCCGTCGTCAAGGCGCCCGGCTCGCCCAGGGGCTTGCGGCGCTGCCGGCGGTGTCGGCCGTGCGGGGAATGGGGCTCTTGCTCGGCGCCGAGTTGGCGGCCGGCAACGCAAAGGCGATGAACGCAGCGCTGCTTCAAGCGGGGCTAGTGGTGAACGCGGTTACCGACACGGCCTTGCGTTTCGCTCCTCCGCTCAACGTCAGCGACGACGAGGTCGACGCCGCGGTTCGTATCTGCGCGGAGGTGCTCGGTGGTTAGGCACGTGTTGGACATCGACGACCTGCGGCCCGCCGACCTCGTCGACATCTTGGGTAAGGCCGAGGATCCCCACCCGCCGCAGGTGCTGGCCGGCAAGGGCGCCGGGCTGATCTTCGAGAAAGCGAGCGGCCGCACCCGCAACGCGACCGAGATGGCCGTCGTCGCCCTGGGTGGGCACCCGGTCAGCATGCGCGGCGACGAAGTCGGTATCGACACCCGCGAAACCGCTGAAGACGTCGTGCGGGCTCTCGCGGGCTACCACGCCGTGATCGGCGCCCGCGTGAAGAGCCACGGTGTGCTCGAACGGATGGCCGCGGTTTCGCCCGTTCCCGTGCTGAATCTGCTGTCGGACAAGGCGCACCCGTGTCAGGCAGTCGCAGATTTGCTCACGTTGCGCAGCCGCTTCGGTGCGCTCGAGGGTCTGCGCCTCGCATACGTCGGCGACTTCAACAATGTGGCCCGCTCGTTGGCAATCGCGGCCGCGTTCACGGGTATCGACCTCGTTGTCGCATCGCCGCTGGGCTATGGCCCTACTCCGCTCGACGTCGACTACGTCGCTTCGCTCGGTCGGCCGATGACCGTCACCGACCGTCCGCTCGACGCCGCCAAGGGCGCGCACGCGGTGTACACCGACGTGTGGATCTCGATGGGCCAGGAGGCGGAGGCCGACGACCGGCGCCGCGCGTTCGAAGGCTTCAACGTCAGCCAGGCCCTGTTCGAACCCGCCGATCCGAACGCGATCTTCTTGCACTGCCTCCCGGCCATTCGCGGTGAGGAGGTCGACGCAGACGTGATCGACGGGGCGAGGAGCGCGGTGTTCGAGCAGGCGGCCAACCGTCTCGCTGCGGCGCGCGGCGTGTTGTGGTTCCTGGCGGAGCGCGACCAGTGAGGTTGGCCAAGCAGCAACGCCAGTACCGCATCGCGTCGTTGCTGGAATCAGGCACGGTCACGAGCCAGGCACAGTTGGTCGACCTGCTCGCGGAGTCGGGCGTGGTCGCCACGCAGGCAACTGTGTCGCGCGACCTCGAAGACATGGGCGCGGTGAAAATCCGCGTGCGCGGGGGAGAGACCGCGTACGCGCTGCCCGAGTTGCCCAGTCAGCGGGTCGCTCCCGAAGATCATCTCCGGCGCGTGCTGTCGGAGTGGCTGGTCGACGTGGCGCACAACGGAGCCATCGTCGTGTTGCGCACGCCGCCGGGCTCAGCCCACGTGGTTGCTTCCGCGATCGACCGCGCTGGCATCGAAGACATCCTCGGTACCGTCGCCGGCGACGACACGCTCATGGTGATTGCATCCGCCGCGGCCGGCGGTGAGAAGGTGGCCGACATGTTCATCGAGCTCGCTGGGCTCTGACCGAAGGATTTTCCGTGGCGAAAAGAGTCGTACTCGCGTATTCGGGTGGCCTTGACACATCCGTAGCGGTCGCGTGGCTGCAAGAAGAGATGGGCCTCGAGGTCATCGCGGTGGCGGTCGACGTTGGCCAAGAGGGCGCGAGCGAGGAGATGGACAAGGTGCGCGACCGCGCGCTCGCGGCCGGTGCGGTCGAGGCCGAGGTCATCGACGCGAAAGACGAGTACGCGAACGACTTCTTGGTGCCGGCGCTGAAAGCCAACGCGCTGTACGAGGGTCGTTATCCGCTGGTCAGCGCCTTGAGCCGCCCCGTCATCGTGAAGCACCTCGTCGACGCGGCGCGCCGACACGGCGCTGACGCCGTCGCCCACGGTTGCACCGGCAAAGGCAACGACCAAGTCCGCTTCGAGGTCTCGACCCGCGCTCTGGCGCCCGACCTCGAAGTGATCGCGCCCGCGCGCAACTGGGGCCTCACCCGCGATGAATCGATCCGGTACGCCGAAACCCGGGGTATCCCGATCACGGCGACGCGCGAGAAGCTGTATTCGATCGACGACAACCTGTGGGGCCGCGCGATCGAGTGCGGCGAGATGGAAGATCCGTGGCGCCAACCGCCGCCGGGGGTTTGGCTGCTCACGAAGAAGACGGCCACGGAAGACTGCGACGTCGAAATCTCGTTCGAGGCCGGCGTGCCTGTTGCGCTCGACGGCGACAAACTCAGCCTGGTCGAACTGATCAACCGGCTTAACACCATCGTCGGCTCGTACGGGTGGGGCCGCATCGACATGGTCGAGAACCGCCGCGTCGGCATAAAGAGCCGTGAGACGTACGAATGCCCGGCCGCTTTGGCGTTGATCCTCGCCCACAACGACCTCGAATCCATCACGCTCGAGCGCGACTTAGCCCGTGAGAAGGCCCGGCTCGAGCCGCGCTACGCCGAACTTATCTACGACGGGCTGTGGTTCTCACCGCTCAAGCGCGCCTACGACGCGTTCATCGACGACAGCCAGAAATTCGTGACCGGTGACGTCCGACTGCATTTGTCGCCGGGATCCTGTCTTGTGACGGGCCGGCGGTCGCCCGATGCGCTCTACGACTACGAACTCGCCACGTACGACGCCGCCGACACGTTCCGCCACGCTGACTCCGAAGGCTTCGTACGGCTTTGGGGCTTGTCGGTACAGACATGGGCGCAGCGTCAAGGCCCTGGCCGGAAGTGAATCCTTTCCAATGACGACGCTGTGGCACGGCCGGTTCGCCGACGGGCCCGCCGAGTCACTCTGGCGGTTCACCGTCAGCCTGCCCTACGACCAGCGGCTCGGTCCCGACGACGTCGTGGCGTCCAAAGCGCACGTCCGCGGCCTGGTCCGGGGGGGCGTTCTCACGGCCGATGAAGGTGACGCGCTGCTCGCGGCCCTGGAGCGGGTGGGGATGGAGCTGGCCGAGGGCACCTTCACATTCGTCGAGTCCGACGAAGACATCCACACCGCGATCGAACGGCGCGTCACCGAGATAGCGGGCGCTACGGGTGCCAAGCTGCACACCGGGCGCAGCCGCAACGACCAGGTCGCTACCGCCTTCCGGCTGTGGTGCAAGCGCGCGGCGACCGATGTCGCCCTCGACGTTCTGGCGCTGCAACGCGTGCTGCTCGACCGCGCCGACGAAGTGGGCGACGCCTACATGCCGGGCTATACGCACTTGCAGCGCGCCCAGCCAATCCTCGTAGCGCACCACCTGCTCGCCCATGGCTGGGCGCTGAGCCGCGACGTCGACCGTCTCGTCGACGCCCGGACCCGGCTCGACGTCTCGCCGCTCGGGGCCGGCGCCTTAGCCGGCTCGTCGCTGCCCCTTGATCCAGACGGCGTGGCGGCCGACCTGGGTTTCGCAGCCCGGTTCGAGAACAGCCTCGACGCCACCTCCGACCGCGACTTCGTCGCCGAGTTGCTGCACGCAATCGCGCTGCTCGGCGTGCACCTGTCGCGCATCGGCGAAGAAGTTGTGTTGTGGTCGACCGAGGAGTTCGGTTTCCTCAAATTGGCCGACGCCTATTCGACCGGCAGTTCGATGCTGCCCCAGAAGAAGAACCCCGACATCGCCGAATTGGCCCGGGGCAAGGCCGGCCGGCTCATCGGGCATCTCGCCGGGTTTCTGGCCACGTTGAAGGGTTTGCCCCTCGCCTACAACCGGGACCTGCAGGAGGACAAGGAGCCGTTGTTCGACGCGGTCGACCAGGTACGCCTCGCGCTCGGCGCCCTGGCGGGGTTGCTGGCCACGTCGGGCTTCGACGTCGCCCGGATGGCCGATGCGGCAGACGCGCCCGCCGCCGCCGCCGTCGACCTGGCCGAGTGGCTCGTCGAACGAGGCACCCCGTTTCGTGACGCGCACGCCGTGGTGGGCGAAATCGTGCGCGACAGCCTCGATCGCAAATTGCCCATGGCCGAACTCGTACAGGCCCACCCGTCGTTGGGGCCCGATGCGGTCGCTCTGCTGGGCATTGGCGTTGCGGTTACTCGACGTCAGACCCCAGGCGGAACGGGGCCGCTGCAGGTCGCTGAGCAGCGGAAACGCTTCGAGCAGCGGTTAGCGCTGGATATCGAACGGGTAGAGCTACCCCCGGCTTGACGGCAACTACACGCTTGTCGTACAGTCTCCGTCCCGCCCCACGGTGCGCCAGCAACACCGGCGTCACGATGAAGCGGCAGAGGAAGTGCCCCAGAGATCGGCAACGGTCACGGGAGCAACCCTCGATGAGCAGGCGCTCTCAGCACCTCCACCTTGAAGCTTTAACAAAGCTGCGAGGTATGTGCCGGGTGCCGGTGTGCTCCTTGACAACGGAACAGAGATGCGCCAAAAACCAGTGCGGGCGCAGTTGAGGCTTCGGCCAACGCTGCGTTCACAACTGTCATTAACTTTGACGCAAAAACGGACACGAAACATCGTCCGTTCTGCGCCATAAAGGTTCAAACCAAATCGTTGTCACCACACTGTTGGTGTCATGGTTTCGATGGAGAGTTTGATCCTGGCTCAGGACGAACGCTGGCGGCGTGCTTAACACATGCAAGTCGAACGAGATCCATGGAGTAGCAATACTCCGGAAGATCTAGTGGCGAACGGGTGAGTAACACGTGAGCAACCTGCCCCAAAGACTGGGATAACCCCGGGAAACCGGAGCTAATACCGGATACCCTCAACGGATCGCATGGTCTGATGAGGAAATGAATTTTGCTTTGGGAGGGGCTCGCGGGATATCAGCTTGTTGGTGGGG
>JBEEFT010000121.1:0-4631 GCA_041166225.1 Actinomycetota bacterium
CCGTCATCGCGCGGATCGTGCGCAGGGCGTCGTCGAGCAACCCCATGCGTTCGGGAACGGACGGAAACTCGAAGCCGTATTCGCGTGCCTCGCCCTCGGTGCGGGGATGGCCGGCGCCGATTCCGAGCACGGCACGGCCGAGGGACAGCGCGTCGAGAGACGTGACCGTTTTCGCCAGCAGCGTCGGCGAGCGGTACAGCACCGAGGTGGCCAGCACCCCCAGCTGTATCCGGCTCGTGCACCCGGCGATGTTCGCCAGCAGGGCATACGGCTCGAGCATCGGCGCGTCGGCCCCGTCGGGGGCCCGCTGACGAAAATGGTCGGTGAGCCCGAGGGCCGACCACGGCGCGCCGGCGTCGAGCGCCGCGCCGATATCGCGGATGTACGACGTCAGGTCGCTGGGATTGGCGGGAAAGGTCGTGAGGTGAAGTCCAAGCGTTGGCATGCCGTCACCGTGCGCCTGAGCCCCGCATCGGTACATACCAACTAGTTGGGGTGGGCGGTGGCGAGCGCGCTTCGTACTCTGGACGCGTGGCCATCGAACAGCAGCGGCGCATCGACGAACTCGTTCGCCGGTGTTACACGGGGCTCGACGTGGCAGGTCTGCAGCGCGAGGTGCTGCGGCGTTTGCGTGAAATCGTCACGGTCGACGCAGCGTTCTTCGCGACGGTCGACCCGGTCACGATGTTGTTCACGTCCGCTATCAGTGAAGACCCGCTGATTGGCGCCGCACCGTTGTTCCTCGCCAACGAGCTCGGACGTGAAGACGTCAACCGGTTCACCGACGTCGCTCTTGAAACGACGCCGGTCCGCTCGCTCGACGTCGCCACCGACGGCGATCGATTCGAGAGTGAGCGTTACGCCGAAATCATGCGTCCGCTGGGATTAGGCGACGAACTGCGCGTCGCCCTCCGGTCAGGTTCGGCGACGTGGGGCGTGATGTGCCTGCATCGCGAAGATGGTCACGGTGGTTTCAACGCCCAAGAAGTCGCGCTCGTGTCACGGCTGGCGCCACACATCGGCGAGGGTTTGCGGCGAGCGACGCTGGCGGCGGGCTTTGCCAGCGCGCCCGCCACGGCCGAACGCGGCGTCGTGATCCTCGACGCCGACGGCTCGGTGGTGTCGATGAACGACGAGGCCGAGCGGTGGCTCGCGCAGATCCCAGATTCCGATTGGCCCGCGTCGTCCGAACTTCCGTTGCCGATTGCGACGGTCGCCGCCGCGGCAGCATCGAGCCTGCCGCACTCGACCCTGCGCGTCCGCACGGCATCAGACGAGTGGATCTCCGTCAACGCGTCGCGGGTTCACGGCTCCGACCTCACCCGGACCGTGGTGATGATCGAAACGGCCGAGCCTTCGCAGCTCACGTCACTCATTCTCCACGCGCACGCGCTTACCGATGCGCAGTCGCGGGTGGTCGCGCTCGTGTTGCGGGGCTACTCGACCCAGCAGATCGTCAGCGAGTTGCGTATCAGTGCGAACACCGTCCAAGAACACCTCAAAGCCGTGTTCGACAAGACAGGAGTGCGCAGCCGCCGCGAGCTGGCCGCCGCGCTCATGGGCGCGCGTTAATCGCGCCCGAACACCGCCAGCACGGTGGCTATGAGCCGGTTGTCGCGGCCTTCGTCGTAGAGCGATGCCTCGACCGCGGTCCGCCGCACACCCTCAGCGCGGGTCGCCTCGGCACGAAACGGACCGACGGTTCCTGGACGCAGCATCGTCACCGTCCAGCTCTGCACTTGCGCGCCCGGTTCGACGACGTCCACCGCCGCGGCCTCCATCACGATGTTGATCGGACCGAGGTGCAGCGCGCCGTGCGGAGCGGCCAACGCGGGCGTGAGCGCAGGTAGCCGCCACAGGCCGTCGTCGCCGCGCACGGAGCCGAAGGCGACCGCCAACGACGGCAGCGACGCGTCGTCGGCGATATCGATCGGAGGATTGTCGACTGGCTCGAAGCCACCGGGCGCGACGCCCAGACTCATTCCTGCGCCGCTCGACAGCGCGATCACGCGGCGGTGATCGGCGGCGTCGACGACGCGAGCCCGGCTGAAGCCCATCGTCTTGCCGATGTGCGTGACCTCGCGCAACACCTCGACCTCGCGCACGTCGCGCGCCGCGTCGACGATCTCGTAGGCCATCATCACCGGCGCGGGCACCACCGCGTCGTCGAGCCAATAGGGCTCGGGCGCCGCGATGCACAGCGGCGAGGCCATGATGCCGCCGTTGACGTTGCGCATGTCGCGGCGAAGCACCATCGTTTCGCGCTCGACGCCGGCGTCGATCACGGGCGTGCGCTTACCGAGATACCGATAGGTAAGGAGGCCGGTCCAGCTCTGCTGAAAGTTCTCCCAGTGCTGGGCCGGCGCGGGCATTAGCGAAACGCCAAACCCTCGAAATCACCTTTGGACCGCCACCGGTCGATGTAGCGGAAGAACTCCATCGCGCCCGCCGGGTATCCCACGAACAAGTCCGACCCCGCTCCCCCAGGCTGGCCCTCGTTGTTGTAGTAGCCCGGCGTGCACGTGTTGTTGCCCGCTGCGAGCATGCGGCCGGGCCCGCTCAGCAACAGCTCGAGCCAGGCGTCTTCGGCTTCCTTCGTGACTTCGATCTCGCGGTAGCCATTGTCGAGCGCGTGCTTGATCGTGATCGCGATGGTCTTGCCTGCTTCGGTGAGGTTGTGCGGCACGTTCGAGATCAAGTTCGCGCCCTGCGTCATCTGGTTGATGAACAGGTTCGGAAAGTTGTGGACCTGGGTGCCGTGTTTGGTGCGCATGCCCTCGGCCCAGTACTCAGACAACCGGATCCCGCCTCGACCCTTCGGGTCGTAACCCGAGCGTTCAGTGAAAGGAGTGCCGACCTCGAAGCCCGACGCGTAGATGATGCAGTCGACGCGATATTCCACGCCGTTCGCGACTACACCGGTTTCGGTGATGCGCTCGACACCCTTCCCGTCGGTGTCGATCAGGTGCGTCGTCGGCTCGTTGAACGCCTGGAGATACTCGTCGTGGAAGCACGGGCGCTTGCACAACTGGTTGTACCAAGCCTTCAAGTTCTGGGCCGTGTCACGGTCGGCCACGATCGCGTCGACGCGGGCGCGGATCTCTTCCATCTTCTCGAAGTCCGAGTCTTCGAAGGCCGCCATCATTCCTTCGGGGGTGAACTGATCAGGCGGCAGCGAGAAGATCTTCGACTGGATCCGACGCGACAAGTCGGTCCACCCGTCCATCACCAGGTCTTCCTCGGCCATCTGACCGGTCTGGTTCATCGTGAAGTTCTCGAGCCATCGCTGCTGCCATCCCGGCGTCGCGATAGTGGCGAACCACTCGGGGTCGATCGGATGGTTGGCGCGCACGTCGACCGACGACGGCGTTCGCTGGAACACGAACAGCTCGCCGCAGGCGCGGGCGAGGTGGGGCACGCACTGCACGCTGGTGGCACCGGTACCGATGATCGCGACGCGCTTGTCTGCAAGGTTGTCCATGGGAGACCCGGTGGGGTCCCCGCCGGTGTACGCGTAATCCCAGCGGCTCGTGTGAAACGAGTGGCCTTTGAACGTTTCGATTCCGTCGATGCCCGGCAGCTTGGGGACGTGCAGCGGCCCGGTGCCCATCGCGAGGAACTGTGCCGTGAACTCGTCGCCCCGGTTGGTGCGCACGATCCAACGCGCGTGCGCATCGTCCCACTCGAGGTCGGTCACTTCGGTGTGGAACAGCGCGTTGTCGTACAGACCGAACTGCTTGCCGATGCGCTGGCAGTGCTCGTAGATCTCCGGACCGCGGGCGTACTTCTCGCTCGGCATGTGCCCGGTCTCTTCGAGCAGCGGCATATAGACGAACGACGCGGTATCGCACTGCGCGCCCGGGTACCGGTTCCAGTACCAAGTGCCGCCGAAGTCGCCGCCCTTCTCGATGATGCGGACGTCGTCGACACCCTGCTCTTTGAGACGGGCGCCGGTGACGAGGCCGGCGAAACCGCCGCCGATGAACGCGACGGTGACGTGATCGGTCAGCGGGTCGCGCTCGACGCGCGGCGTGTACGGGTCGTCGAGGTAGTGCTCGTACATCGACCCCGCCAGCCGCTTGTACTGCGCGTTGCCGTCGGGCCTCAGCCGCTTGTCGCGCTCCTCGCGGTACTTCTGCTTGAGCACTTCCTTGTCGACCGTCGCCACTTCACTCCCCCTGCCGCTGCCTACTTGACCAAGCGGTCAAGTTTTGCAGATCGGGGCCGTCAGGTGCGGGCGAACGGCGGTGGACCCAGCACGTTGGTCGCGCCCGTGTCGGCCGCGACTTGTCGGATGCGGTCGAAGTCGACGGGCCCGTCGCCCTCGCCCGCGGCCTCGCTGCCACCCCAGTAGAACGCCTCTGCGCTACCGGGCGTTTGGAAGGCCAAGAATCGGGCCTTCGGCGACACGACGGTGAAGGCGTGGTTGACGCCCCGGGGCGCAGTCCACATGCCGCCGGCACCGACGCGCGCCTCGGTGCCGTCGAGGTTGAGGTCGACTTCACCTTCGAGCACGTAGATCGTCTCGTCGGAGTCGGGATGGCAGTGCCAGGGCGTCATTTTGCCTTGAGTCATCTCGTCTTCGAACACGAAGAACCGCCCGTCGCTCTGTTCGGAGTGCACCTTCCACG
>JBEEFT010000122.1:0-15425 GCA_041166225.1 Actinomycetota bacterium
TCGCCGCTCGAGGACGCATTTGCGCGGTGCCCGGCTGCGGGCGCACGAAGGGTCTCGAACGAGACCACACCGAAGACTTCGCCAAAGGTGGCCCTACGTGCGCCGCGAATCTCAAGTGGCTGTGCCACTACCACCACGACCTGAAGTCACGTCGGCTCTTCCGGCTCATCGACCAAGGCGCTGGCGGCGTCGGGTGGGAACCGGTGCAACGCGAGTAGCGCGCCCACCCCCGGACTCATGAACCCACGCCGTCGGAACGTCGCGTCAGCGCGACGCGCCCCCTCGCGTTAGCGCGACGCGCGGCGCAGCCACTCGTCGACGACCGACGCGTTGCCGATTGTCTTGAACAGCCGGTAGGTCTTGCCGTTCGCGCGCAGCACCAGTGCGTACCAACGCCGGTGGACTTGCAGCGGAGCGTCGACGCCCGCGTCGAGGTCGACGACGCCCACGGCGCGGTGCAGCCGCACGTGGTGATGTGGCCGCTGTTCGATCGCATAGGCCACGGGCCCTACGGCGAACACGGCGAACAGAAATGCAACGACGAAGAGCACGAGCGCAACCCAGTGCGCGTCGATCGTGCTCACCACGATCGCCATAGCAATGCCGAAAAAAACCACCGCGTTGGCCAACACCGTCAGCTGCATGGCCCGGCGCGGTTGTGCGAGCTTGTTCACGGCCGCCATGTCTACTGCGAGGCGATGATGTCGTTGGCCTCGGCCTCGGGGTCGATTATGGGCACCCCTTCGACGTCGACGTCGACACGGCGCAGTTCCGCGGTGAACTCGAACCGGCCGCGGTACTCGTCGTCGGCCGGTGAGAAGTCCGTCGCCCACCCGGCGGTGAGGCCCGCGCCGGTGAGGGAGAAGCGTGACCAGATCGTGCGCTTCACGACACCGCCGCCGATCACCGCGCCGTCGACCAGCAGCTGCACGTCGGGTGGGTTGAAGACCATGGCGAGTGTGTGGTCACCGGCTCCCAGGGCGGGCAAGCGGGCCGCGGCGCGATATCGGCGATAGCCGGCGAGGTTGTGCACGTATGCGAGGTCGCCGCCGGCAACGTGGAACGACCAACCGCCCAAGACCGAGCCCTGCACGAGCAACGCACCCTCGACCACGTCGAGATCGTCGGGCACCGTGATGTGCGCAGTGATCGCATGCGCGCGATTGCGCACGTTCACCGCAACCGATTCCGGCACCGGCGCCCGACCGGGCCAGTACGTGTAGCGGTTGCGCGGCGCGACCGAAGGAGGGCGGTTGAACACCATCTCGGAGAACGGGCGGTTGTCGATCGGCAGCACGTTGTTGCGCTCGGCCTCGAGCCACCACGCGTCGATCATTGCGGCGAGTCGTTCTGGTTCGGCCGAGGCGAGGTCGTCGCATTCCGACGGATCGGCGCGCAGGTCGTACAGCTCCCACGGCGCTTGGTCGAGGCCCGGTTCGTCGGCCTGCACCTCGTGGTAGGTGACCGCCTTCCACCCGTCTTGGTACAGCGCGCGGCAGCCGAGCATCTCGTAGTACTGCGTCATGTGCACGTCGGGCGCCTCGCCGTTGGTGAATGTCGGCGCGAAGGACACCCCGTCGAGAGGTCGTTGATCGACGCCGTTGACCACCGCCGGTACGTCGAGGCCGATCACGTCGAGCAGCGTGGGGACGATGTCGATTGCGTGTACGTATTGGTTGCGCACCTCGCCCGCCGCGGCGATGCCGCGCGGCCAGTGCACGATCAGCGGGTCGGCCACGCCACCCTCGTGCGTCTCGCGCTTCCAGCGCTTGAACGGTGTGTTGCCGGCGACTGTCCAGCCCCAGGGGTAGTTGTTGTGCACGCGCGGGCCGCCGATCTCGTCGAGCCGTTCGTCCGCCTCCTGCACGGTGCGGGGCAACGCGTTCCAAACGCGCGCGTCGTTGAGCGAACCCGTCGGGCCCCCTTCGCTCGACGCGCCGTTGTCGGACAGCACGATCACCACGGTGTTGTCGAGTTCGCCGATCGCGTCGAGCCGCGCCACGAGGCGTCCGATCTCGTGATCGGTGTGCGACAGGTACGCGGCGAACGCCTCCATGTACCGCGCGTACACGCGCTGCTCCTGCTCGCTGAGCGAATCCCACGCCGGCACCCAATCCGGCCGCGGCGACAACACCGTTTGTGGCGCGATGACGCCTAACTCCTTCTGCCGCGCCAGTGCCGCGTCGCGCCACGCGTCCCATCCGGCATCGAAGCGACCGCGATACCGGTCGCGCCACGCCGCGGGCGACTGGTGCGGCGAGTGGCATGCGCCGGTGGCGAGGTACAGCAGCCAGGGCTTGTCGACGTCGACGTGGCGCAAATCTTCGATGTATTCGATCGAGCGGTCGATCAGATCTTCGGTGAGGTGATAGCCGTCCTCGTAGCTCGCCGGTGGATCCACGGCGTGCATGTCGTGCATCAGGGCGGGCACGAACTGATGGGTCTCGCCCGGAAAGAAGCCGTACCAGCGCTCGAAGCCCTGCCCCAGCGGCCAGCGGTCGCGGCGGGCGCCGAGGTGCTCCTCGTCTTCGGGCGTGAGGTGCCACTTGCCTACCGCGTACGCGCCGTAACCGTGCGCGGTAAGCATCGCGGGCAGCATGGCGACGGACTTCGGGATGCGCGCCGTGTAACCGGGAAAGCCCATCGCCAAGTCGACGACGCGGCCCATACCCGCCACGTGATGGTTGCGGCCGGTCAGCACGCACGCGCGCGTCGGCGAGCACAACGCGGTCGTGTGGAAGCTCGAGTACCGCAGGCCCCGGGCCGCCAGCGCGTCGATGTGGGGAGTGTCGATGTCGGAGCCGTAACACCCCAGTTGCGCGAACCCGACGTCGTCGAGGATCACGAGCAACACGTTGGGCGCGCCGGCGGGTGCCGCGGGTTCGTCGGGCCACCACGGCTCGGACTCCCAGTGATAGCGACCGATTCGCCCGCCGAATTCCTCCATGAAATGAGTCTGGCGCGCTTGACATTTGCCTAACGGTGTTGTCTACTCCTAACAGTGTTAGACATTCCGAAGCGCGATAGGCGCAGCGAACGGCGCGAAGCCACCAGGGCCGAGATCGTCGAAGCCGCCTGGGAACTGTGTCGGGCCGACGGGCTCGCCGCGTTGTCGCTGCGCGACGTCGCGCGTCGGGTGGGCATGCAGGCCCCGTCGCTGTACTCGTACTTCGCGTCGAAGAACGACATCTACGACGCGATGTTCGCCCAGGGTGTGCAGGAGTTCGTGGCCGCTGAGCCTGACGTTTCCGCAACCCGCTGTCTTCGGGAGGCGCTGCGCCTCCTCGCTCACTATTTCGTCACGTTCTGCACCGAGGATCCGGCGCGTTACCAGCTGCTGTTCCAGCGCACGATCCCCGGCTTCGAACCGTCACCCGAGTCCTTCGCTACCTCCGTCGACTCGCTCCAACGGTTCGCGGCGTTTTTCGAAGCCCACGGCCTCCGCCGGGCTGGTGCGCTCGACATGTACACCGCGCTCACCACGGGTCTCGTCGACCAACAGATTTCGAACGACCCGGGCGGCGATCGCTGGCTGCGACTGCTCGACGACGCGGTGGACATGTTCCTGGCGTACGCCACTCAACCGCCGCCGAAGAATCCCCCGCCGAAGAATCCCCCGCCGAAGAAACGGACACGCAAATGATCACCGACCTCACCCAAGCCGAAACGCTTCGTTTTGCCGACGCGTTGGCTGCGCTGCGCGACGACGATTGGGCCCGCAAGACCGACTGCACGCTGTGGACCGTGCGGGACATGGCCGGTCACGTGCTCGGTATGACCCGCACGTTCAGCGCGCTCCCGCAGTTCGTCAGCCACATGGTCGCCGGCACCCGCGCCGCGGGCGAGCGCCCCCAGATCGACGGCCTCACCGAAGTGCAGGTGAAGCGCAACGAGTCGCTGTCGACGCGCGCACTCGTCGACGAGTTGAGGACGCTGGCACCGAAGAACGCGGCGTGGCGCAAGAGCCGGCGGCTGATGCGCAGAATCCCGATGAAGATCGACATGAAGGGTGGCCGCGAGACGTGGCGCCTGGGGTTCTTGTTCGACACCGTGCTCACGCGCGACACGTGGATGCATCGCGTCGATTTGGCCCGCGCCGTCGACCAACCGATGACGTTGACCGCTGACCACGACGGCCGCATCGTGGCCGACGCGGTCGACGAGTGGGCTCGCCGCCACGGGCAGGCCTACGCATTGCGACTGACCGGCCCCGCGGGCGGCGAGTTCCGCCGCGGCGAAGGCGGCCCGTCGATCGAGATCGATGCGGTGGAGTTCTGCCGCATCTTGTCCGGCCGCGCCGAAGGCGACGGCTTACTCAACCAGGAGGTCCCCTTCTAATGGAAACCCGCGTTGCCGAAGTCACCGACGGCGTCTACCAACTCACCACCCACATCGCTGAAATGAACTTCAGCTTCAATCAGTACCTCATCGCGGGCGACGAGCCCACGCTGTTCCACACGGGCGGCCGCGGCCTGTTCCCGCTCGTCAAGGACGCGGTTGCCAAGGTGTTACCGCCCGAGACCATTCGATGGATTTCGTTCGGCCACGTCGAAAGCGACGAGTGCGGCTCGATGAACGATTGGCTCGCCGTCAGCCCCAACGCGCAAGTGGGCGCCAGTGCGACCGCGTGCATGGTTTCGCTCAACGACCTGTGCGATCGGGCGCCAATGGTGTTCGGCGACGGCTACATCCACGACATCGGCGGTCACACGCTGCAGTGGTTCGACACGCCGCATGTCCCCCACGGTTGGGAAGCGGGCGTGCTCTACGACGCGACGACCAAGACGTTGTTCTGCGGAGACCTGTTCACCCAAACCGGCGACTACGCAGCGACGAGCGAGGCTGACATCGTCGGCCCCGCCGCCGCGGCCGAGGACATGTTCCACGCATGGGCGTTGGCGCCCGACAGCGGCGCTCGGGTCCGTACCCTGGCCGAGCTCGACATCGCGAACCTCGCGCTGATGCATGGCCCCGTGTTCACGGGCAACGCGAAGGACGCGCTGCTCGGCTTGGCCGACGACATCGAAGCGCGCATCGCCGCCGTCTAGTTCGACGGACCGAGCACGTATTCACCGGTGCGCGGGCTGGGGTACCAGCCCGCCGCCGCGTGCGTGCCGCCGTCGACATGGATCGTCTGGCCGGTGACGTAGCTGCCCATGTCGCTGACGAGGAACACGGCGGCGGCGGCCATCTCGTCGACGTGGCCCATGCGCCGCATCGGGATCATGTCGGCCATCCGGTCGATGGCGTCGGCCGGGGCGACTTCCACGAGGCCCTCGGTAAGCGTCGCGTCGGGGGCCAGCGCGTTCACGCGGATGCCCAAGGGCGCGAGCTCAAGCGCAGTTGTTTTGGTGAAGTTGATGACGCCCGCCTTGGCCGCCGCGTAGGCGGCGTACTTCGGCGCCGCCCGCACACCTTCGATCGAGGTGATGTTCACGATCGAACCGCCCACGCCTTCGTCACGCATGGCGCGAGCGACGCGGTGCGTGCACAGGATCACGTGTTTGAGATTCGCCCGGTACAGCGCGTCCCACCCGTTCTCCGTGCTGTCGAGGAAGTCGACGGCAAACACGCCGCCCGCATTGTTCACGAGGATCGTCGGCACGCCGAGTTCGTCGATGGTCTGGGCAAGCGCGGCATCGACTTGCGCGCTGTCGCGGACGTCGGTGGTGATGCCGAGGCAGTCGATCTCGTTGGCCGCCGAAGCGCACGACTCGGCGTCGCGCTCCCAAATAGCGACGCGGGCGCCGAACGTCCGGAGACCGTTCGCAATGCCCCGTCCGATCCCGCTGCCGCCCCCGGTCACAACTGCGACGCGTCCGTCGAGCCGCGCGATGTTCGGGTCCAAAGCCATGGCGGCGAAGTTATCGCCGCCCCGTCCGCGCTGCGGGCCCGGTCAGTACGCTCACGCCGATGAAAAAGATCGTGGCGATGGCTATGACACTTGGCTTGTTTCTCGCCGCGTGTGGAAGCCACAACAACAAGGCCGACTCCAGCACCAAGACCACCTCAGCCAGCACAGCGGGAAAGACCACGAAAGGCGGCGGCGACGTGGTGAAGGCGAAGCTGCTCACGGTCAGCGACATGCCCACGGGATTCACCAAGGGTTCCGAAGACTCGAACAACGGCGACGCCGACCCGGCCAAAGACAAGTCGGCCGACGACGAGTTCTGCAAGGAACTCGCGGACGTCGCCAAGCAATACAAGACCGATGGCGAAGCCACGATCGAGTTCCAGACGCAAGCAACGCGCCAGGGCGGCAGCTTCTTCAACGAGCAGCTGTCGCATTTCTCGTCGCTGTCCGACGCCAAGAACGCGTTCACCTTGTTCAAGAAGGCACTGACGGATCGCTGCAAAGACCTGACCGACGCGGCGAGCGGACTCAAGGGCACCTTCACGTCGATGTCGTTTCCGAAGGTCGCCGACGACACGTTTGCGGTTGCGCTCGACGCGACGCAGACCCAAGGCACACAATCGACCCCGCTAAAAGGACAGCTCATTGCGATTCGCAAGGGCGACGTGCTCGGCCTGTTGTTCAACTTCGGCTCCGGCTCCGACAGCCTGTCAACCAGCCAGGTCGAAAGCCTCGTGCGCAAGGCCGCCGACAAGCTGTAACTACAGCTGCGAAATGACCAACTCGCCGTAGCGCTGGTACGTCGCGACCGCGCGCTCGACGTCGTCGCCCGGCGCGCCCACTTGTACCCACGTCACGCCGAGCGCAGCAAGCGCGTGCAGCCCTTCGATGTGGGCATCGGCGTCGAAGTCGTCGGCCGCGGGGTTGCCGCCGGCGAAGTTGGCGAACGTGATGTCGACGTCGTCGGGCGACCGGCCGTTCTCGGTAAGCGCACCGCGCAGGTGGTGGATCGCGGCGGCGAGGTCGTCGAGCGTGAACATACCCGCAGTGCGCGCCGTCGCCGCTAGCTCAGGCGGCGCCGGGAACGGCGCCCAGCCGTCGCCGCGCGCTGCTACCCGCCGACGGGCGCCGGCCGAGTTGCCTCCGATCCAGATCGGAGGGCACGCGGCCGGGCGCGGGTGCGCGGTGACGCCACGCGCGTCGAAGTGGCGACCCTTGAACGTGACGTCGTCGGTGGTCCAGATCGCGCGGAGCACGTCGATCGACTCGTCGAACAATTCGTTTCGCTCCGCGTGGTCGACCCCGAGCGCGGCGAATTCGCTCTTCAGGTACCCGGCACCAACGGACAGCGTGAAGCGGCCTCCGCTCAACACGTCGAGGGTCGCGCCGGCCTTCGCCACGATGAACGGGTTTCGGTAGGGCAACACCACCACGTTGGGAATGAGCCGGATCGTGGTGGTGGCCGCCGCCGCGAACGCCATCGCTACGAACGGGTCGAGCGCGTCGTGACCCCCGCGCTTGAGCCACTTGTCCGACGGCGCCGGGTGGTCGGTAAAACCAAAACCGCTAAACCCCGCGGCTTCGGCTGCCTGCGCGACACGCGCGATGCCGTCGGCCGTCACGAGGTCGGGGTGATATGGGTGTGTCACAAGCGGATACGTCGTGGCGAACTTCATAAAACGTCCTCGCGTCGGTGTTCTGCGAACTGCTCGCGCAGGGTCTTGGCATCGGCGTCGGTGAGCACGCGAAACGGTTCTTTTGCGGTGGGTTTCCACCACACCGGCTCGGTCGTGTCCCACCGCTGTTTACGCAGCGGGTTGCGGTCGACCTTGCCGGTAGCCGTCACGGGGATCGCGTCGACGATGCGCACGAACCGCGGCGTCCACTTCGTGCCCATGTCGGGTTGCGCGGCGAGGAAGGCCTCGAACGCGTCGGCGTCGAAATCACCGTCATATTCGAGCGCGGCCATGGGCAAGTCGCCCGTGCGCGGGTCGGGCACCGGGTACACCACGACGGCGCGCACGCCCGGAAACCGCGAGATCACGTTCTCGACGGGCCCCGCAGCGAAGTTCTCGCCGTCGACGCGCAACCAGTCGCTGCTGCGCCCCGCGAAAAAGAAAATTCCGTCTTCGTCGCGATAGCCAAGGTCGCCCGTCCAGTACCAACCGTCGCGGCCGCGCTCTTGGGTGGCCTCGGGGTTCTTGTAATACCCCTCGAACGAACGCAGTCCGTCACGTCCCACGATCTCGCCGACGGCGTCGGCCGCGTTCCGCAATGCGCCGGTGTCGTCGAACTTGGCGCGCGGGCACTCGATGCCAGTGTCGGGATCGAGCACCACGACGTCGACGCCTTCGGCGGGCCGGCCCAGTGCACCTTTGGGCATACCCGACACCGGTTGGATCACGACGCCGCCCTCGCTCGACGAGTAGCCCTCGACGACGAAACACCCGAAGCGCCGGCGGAACTCTTTGCGGTCGGCTGGCGATGCTTCGGACCCCAAACAGAACTTGAGTTGATTGTCGGCGTCCTCTGGCGTTTCGGGCTGAGCGAGGATGTAGCTCAGCGCCCGGCCCACGTAGTTGAAGTACGTCGCGCCGTACGAGCGCACGTCGGCGAGGAACTCCCCGGCGGAGAACTTGCGGCGCAGCGCAACAGCCGCGCCGCTGATGATTGCGGGGAACAGGTTCGCGAACAACGCGTTGCCGTGGAACAACGGCATGGCGCAGTACAAGACATCGTCGGGCCCGAACGCCACCGCACCCTGCGACCCGGTGCGCACGGCGCGGCCTTGCGACATCTGCACCGCCTTGGGCGCGCCGGTGGATCCCGACGTGAAGATCAAGCAGTACAGGTCTTCGGGCGACGCAAGATCGGCGGGCACCGGCGCCGGGGCGTAGGCCGCGTCCTCGACCAGGCGGACGTCGCACCCGAGTTCGAGCCCCTCGAGCAAGCCGGCTTGCGCGCGATCGGTGACGACAACGTCGCAATCCGTATGGCGGATGTCGCGAGCCAACTCTTCGCCGCGCCGCGTGGGGTTGATCCCCACAATCACCGCGCCCGCGAGCGCGGCGCCGCCGAGCAGGAAGACGAACTCGGGCACGTTCTCGAGCAATACGCCGACGTGCTCACCGCGTCGCATGGTCGCGGCGCGCGCCGCGCATTCGGCGACGACTTGGCGCCACGTCCACCGCCCGTCGACCGACAAGATCCCGTCGGTGTCGTCGTCGGCCCGCGCGACCAGCGCCTCTGCGATCGAGTTAGGCACGCGGCAGCCCGAGCACGCGCTCGGCGATGATGTTGCGCTGAATCTCCGATGTACCGGCCGAGATCGTGTTGGCGAAGGAGTGGAAGTACTGCTCGAGCCACGAGCCCTGCGGGTCGTCGACGCTCTGCGTGCCGTCCATAACGAGCGCGCCGCCTTCGATCGCCGACGTGCCTTCGATCTCGGCCGCGACGAGCGACACGTTCTGGCGCAGTTCCGTCGCGAACAGCTTCATCAACGCCTGCTCCGGCGCGTCGCCGCCCCGCACGAGCTTTGCGAACCCGCGATAACCCAGCGTGCGCGCGGCGACCGTGTCGATCTGCAGTTGCACGATGCGATCAGCGGCGACGGCGCGTTCTTCGGCGGGAAGCGTCGCAAGCATCGCGGGTGCTTCTTCGAGCAGCGTCGCTAGCGCCAATTCCACGCTCAACACGTTGCTCAGCCACACCATCCCGCGCTCGTGCGCAAGCGAACCGTTCGCCATCGCCCACCCGTTGTTCTCTTGCCCAACCAGGTTCGTGGCGGGCACGACCACGTCGTCGAGGAACACCTCGTTCAGGTCGGGGTTTTCCGGGTGAATGATCTCGGGCAGCGGCCGCACCGTGATGCCCGGCGCGTTCATGTCGACCAGCAAAATCGAGATTCCCTTGTGCTTCGGAGCGCTCGGATCCGTGCGGCAGAACAGAAAACAGAAGTCGGCGTAGTTGGCGCCCGACGTCCACACCTTCTGACCGTTCACCACGAAGTTGTCACCGTCGCGGACGGCCTTCGTGCTGAGCGCGGCAAGGTCGCTGCCCGCGCCCGGCTCGCTCATGCCGAGGCACGCCGTCTTCTCACCGAGCAAGATCGGCATTGCGTAACGCTCGATCTGCTCGGGAGTGCCGTAGTCGAGAATCGACGGAGCGATGATGCCGAGACCCTGCACGTTGGTGGTGCGCGGTACCCGCGCTTTGTACAGCTCCTCCATGTAGATGATCGTGTGGACAGGCCCCGCGTTGCGCCCACCGCGCTCGGGCGGCCAACCCGGTACGAGCCAGCCGTCGTCGAACATTTTGCGGGTGAAGTCGCGGGCCCATTGCGGCGCGTGCCCGGTTGACACCGAGGGTTCGGCCGCCATCGCCTCGGGTGACGGGCGGTGCGACGCGAGCCACGTGCGGAACTCGGTTCGGAACGCCTCGGCGTCGTCGTCGAAACGAAGCTTCATCTATCCCACCAGCCCCATCGATTGCGCGAGCCGAGCCCGGTGGGCCGGGCCGCTGCCGAACAGGAAGTCGGTGGTCTTGGCTCGCTTCAACCAGAAGTGCAGGTCGTTCTCCCAGGTGAACCCGATGCCGCCGTGCAACTGCAGACCGTCGGTTACCAGCAGCCTTTGGCACTCGCTCGCCGACGCTTTGGCCATCGACGGCGCAGTCGCGCGCCGGGGGTCGTCTTCGGCGATCGTGAGCGCCGCGAAGTACGCGAGCGAACTGGCCTTCTCGACCGCGAGGTACATGTTCGCGAAGCGGTGTTTGACGGCTTGGAACGACCCGATCGGCTTTCCGAACTGTTCACGCATTTTCGCGTAGTCGAGGGTGATCTCGAAGATGCGCCGGCACGTCGCCACCGTCGACAGCGCCATCGCGGTAATCGCTTCGCCCATCGCCCGTTCGATTGCACCCGCGACACTGTTCGAATACATCTCTACAGCGGCAGTGTCAGGGGTCGTATCGGAACTCGCCCACACCCGCGCGCCGCTCACGCGCACACCGTCGAACGACACGGTCGCCACGGGCAGCGTGGGGTCGAGCGTGCGCAGCGGTATCGCCGTCACCGCGGCGCGCTCCACCGCGAAAACCGCCGGACCCTCGTCGGTGATCGCGATCACCGCGATCTCGTCGGCAGTGGCACCGTCGATCACATGTCGAACCTCGCCGCGCAATTCCCAGCCGTCGCCGACGCGCGCGGCGCTCACGTTTCCGTCGGTTG
Organism: Actinomycetota bacterium; assembly: GCA_041166225.1. GTDB lineage: Bacteria > Actinomycetota > Acidimicrobiia > Acidimicrobiales > JACCXE01 > JACCXE01. The sequence goes on from JBEEFT010000122.1 coordinate 11,082, forward strand.
CGACGGTCCCGGTGAGCGAACCTTCGGCGACGCGAGTCAGCCAGTCGCCCTGCGCTCCGGTCTCACGCGCCAGCGCGGCGAACTGGGTGACCGTCGCCAAGAACGGTGACGGCGCCACGACACGCGCAAGCTCTTCGACCACGAGCCCGACCTCTACGAACGTCAGGCCCAGCCCGCCGTTCGCTTCGTCGACCCCGATAGCGGGCCAGCCGAGATCGACCAGCGTCTTCCACAACCCGTCAACGCCGGCGGTGTCGCCCTCGTACACGGCGCGCACGAGCGACGGCGGGCAGGCACTTGCGAGCACGGAGCGCGCGTTGTCGCGCAACTCGTGTTGGTCGTCGGTGAACTCGAAATCCATTTATGCAGTCAGTCCCAGGAACCCTTGGCGAATAATCGTGACCATTGCGTCGATGGCTTCGTCGCGGCCGCTGAAGCGCAGCGTGAACACCGAGTACGGCAGCCGCTCGGTGACCGCCAGCAACGCGAGCGACTCGGCGTCGGTGTCGCCGAAGCTTCGCCCACCCAGCACGTACGCAAGCCGCGCGATCACGGCGGCGGCGACGTCGCGCGAGAAACTCGCCAAAGCGGGATCAGACTCCTGCATCTCCTGCCACACGCTGATCACGCCGCCGTTGCTTTCGTAGGTGTGAAACCAGTCTTCGGCCCACACCCGTAGTTCGTCGACGGATGCCGACGCCGGAAACGCGTCGAGCAATTCGATCATGCGCATGCTCGCCATCTCTGCGAGCACACGAAAGAAGTCGTCCTTGTTCTCGAAGTACCTGTAGAAGCTGCCGTGCGACACCCCGGCCGCGTCGACGATGTCGTCGACACGCGCCGCGAGGTACCCGTGCGCCGGCAACACCTTGGCGCCCGCATCGAGCAGGCGTTGCCGCGTCTTTTCACCCCGCGGCCGCAAGTCACGCGCGTGATCAACGCTCGGCGGCGCGGGCACCGAGCGCTTCTTCGGGCGGCTACGCACGACGTTCACACCGTCGAGGGGACCCGCGAAAAGCCGGTGCACCAACAGCGCCAGACTGCGCACGATTTCGCTTCGGTCGCCGAGTTCGCCCATTTCCTCGGCGTAGAACGCGCAGCGGATCATCACGGCAACCACGGCCGTAGCGAGCACCACCGACGGCCGCGACGGGGCGTCGAAGTCGAACGCTCGCAACAACGCGCTCGCCAGACGATCGCTGATCGACACCGACGACTGGCCGGTAGCCGGTTGGTCACGCGCTGCGGCCTGGAACGACGCGAAAATCGCGGAGTACTTCTCGTGCAGCGCGGCGAAGTCGTCGATCCAGCGCTCTAGCGCCGCGACGCCGGCGGCGTCTCGGCTGACGGAGCCCAGTCCCTCGCCGAGTTCGACCATCTCGTGGCCGAGCCGCGCCGCCAGCTTCCAAAAGACGTCGTCTTTCGACGAGAAGTATTGATAGAAGGCAGGCCGCGAGCACCCCGCCTTCTCGGTGATCGCTTCGACGCGCGCGCCGTCGAAGCCGACGGCCGCGAACACGTCGAGGCCCGCGGCCAGAATCCGGCGTTGCGTGTCTGTCCCGCGTTCGCCGACGGTTGGGTTGGCACCGAAGGGACGACGGCGAACGATCCCCGTGCCGTCCCCCTGCAGCACCTCTGTCATTGCCGGTTAATCTAACAGCGGCGTCAGTTTCGGGACCGGAGGGAAATTATGCAGGTAGAAGATCTGATTTTGGTGAGCGTCGACGACCATGTGGTCGAGCCGCCCAACCTGTTCGAAGGACGCCTGTCGAAGAAGGCCGCCGAGCTCGCCCCCCGCGTCGAGAAGCTGCCCGACGGCACCGACAGCTGGGTGTTCGAGGGCTCGCCGATGCCCAACGTCGGGCTGAACGCGGTCGCCGGCCGTGACCCGTTGGAGTACGGCCTCGACCCCACCTCGTTCGACCAAATGCGCAAGGGATGCTTCGACATTCACGAGCGCATTCGCGACATGAACGTCAACGGCGTGCTCGGGTCGCTGAATTTCCCGTCGCTCGTCGGCTTCGCCGGCACGCTCTTCTACACAATGGAAGACAAAGACGTCGCGCTCGAACTGCTGCGCGCGTACAACGACTGGCACATCGACGACTGGTGCGGCACCTATCCCGGGCGCATGATCCCGCTCGCGATCCCGCCGATCTGGGACCCGAAGCTCATGGCCGAAGAGGTCTACCGGGTCGCCGAAAAGGGCTGCCACGCGTTCACCTTCAGCGAGAACCCTTCGAAGATCAACAACCTGCCGAGCTACCACTCCGATCATTGGGACCCGTTCCTGTCGGCGATGCAGGAAACCGAGTCCGTGCTCTGCCTGCACATCGGCTCGTCGAGCCAGATGTCGATCACGTCGATGGACGCCCCGATGGACACGATGATCACGCTGCAACCGATGAACATCGTGCAGTGCGCCGCCGACCTGATCTGGTCGCCGATGTTCCGGAAATTCCCGAACCTCAAGGTCGCGCTCAGCGAGGGCGGCACCGGATGGATTCCGTACTTCCTCGAGCGGCTCGACTACGTCTACAACCACCATCATCAATGGACGAACCAAGACTTCGGCGGAAAGCTGCCGAGCCAGGTGTTCAACGAGAACATCCTCACGTGCTTCATCGACGACGCCGTGGGCATGGAACTGCGCCACCACCTCAACATCGACCACATCATGTGGGAGTGCGACTACCCCCACTCCGACTCGACGTGGCCCAACGCACCCGAGATGGCGATGAAGTACCTGGACGGCGTGCCCGACGACGAGATCAACAAGATCACGCACCTCAACGCGATGAACCAGTTCAAGTTCAACGCGTTCGATCACATCCCGCGTGAACAGTGCACCGTCGGCGCGCTGCGGGCGCAGGCGACCGACGTCGACACGACGCCGAAGTCCTACGGCACCGGTGCGTTCAAGGCCGACGGCGGCATCGTCACCGCGATGACGCTGGCCGATCGCATCGCGGCCCGCAGCGGCCGCTAGTGCCGGACGCACCAGCCAAACCCTTCCGCGTCCTTCCAGCTCTCGACGACGACAACCGGTTCTTCTGGACGTCAGGCGCCGACGGCCGGCTGCGGTTCCTGCGCTGCCAGAACTGCGGCTACTACCTCCACCCGCCGTTGCCACAGTGCCCGATGTGTGAGTCGCGCGACCTGAAGCCCGAAGCGGTCAGCGGCGCCGGCACCGTGCACTCGTTCACGATCAACTACCAGCCGTGGGACGGCTCGGCCGACGCGTGGGCGATCATCCTCGTGGAGCTCCCCGAACAACAAGGTCTGCGGTTGACGTCGAACATGGTGAACTGCGCCCTCGACGACGTACGCATCGGCATGGCGGTCCAAGTCGTCTTCGAACAACACGACGACATCTACTTCCCGCTGTTCGAGCCGGCGCCGTGACCGACTTCGAAAATCGCTCGATCATTTCAGGCGTCGGGCAGTCCGCCATCGGTCGCAAGCTCAACCGGGGCGACCTCGACCTCACCCTCGACGCGGCGCGCGCCGCGATCGCCGACGCGGGTCTCACCGTCGCCGACATCGACGGCATCGCCGCGTATCCCGGTGCGATGGGCGGCCCCGGCCCCGGCGGCTTCGCCGGGCCCGGCACGCCCGAGGTGCAAGAGGCCCTGCGCCTCAAGGTCAATTGGCACAGCGGTGGACGCGAAGGCCCCGCGCAAATCCAGGCCGTAATCAACGCCGTGATGGCCGTGGGCGCCGGGCTCGCCCGACACGTCCTGGTCTACCGCACCGTTACCGAGTCCACCGCGCAGGGCAGCGGCAGCCGCGGCGGCATCGGTCTGCCGTCGGGCGAAGGCGGCGGCGGCGCGCCCAAGATGGGCGGCGACATGCAGTGGACGATCCCCATGCGCGCCTACAGCGCCGCGTGTTGGCTGGCCATGTGTGCGCAACGCCACATGTACGAGTTCGGCACCACGCAAGAACAGCTCGCGCAGATCACGCTGAACGCACGCCGCATGGCCGCGCGCAACCCCAACGCCATCTTCCGCGACCCGATGACGCTCGACGACTACATGAACTCGCGCATGATCACCACACCGTTCCATTTGTTCGACTGCGACGTGCCATGCGACGGGTCGACCGCAGTGATCGTCAGCGCGGTCGACCACGCGGCCAACGTCGACCACCCTGTCGCCCGGGTCGAAGCGATGGGCACTGCATTGCGCGGGCGTCCCTCGTGGGATCAGTGGGATGACATGACCACCATGTGTGCACGCGACGCCGGCGCACAGATGTGGACGCGCACCGACCTCAAGCCCACCGACGTCGACGTGGCCGAGCTGTACGACGGGTTCTCGTTCCTCACGATGACCTGGCTGG
>JBEEFT010000123.1:0-30190 GCA_041166225.1 Actinomycetota bacterium
GACCGACCGACCTCGGCGGTAAGACCCTGGTCGGCGGCGTGTACAACACGCCGTCGTCGTTCGGGATCACCGGCACGCTCACCCTCGACGGGCAGAACAACCCCGACAGCACCTTCATCTTCCAAGCGGGGTCGACGCTTATCACCGAGCCGAACAGTTCGGTCTCGCTGATCAACGGCGCGCAAGCGTGCAACGTGTTCTGGCAAGTCGGCAGTTCGGCCACGCTCGGCGTCGGCTCCACTTTCGTGGGGACGGTTATCTCGCTGACGTCGATCTCCGCGAACACGAACGCCCGAATCCAGGGACGCCTGCTTGCACGCAACGGCGCGGTCACGCTCGATTCGAACCAGGTGACGCGTCCGGGCTGCACTACCGGCACGACGACGTCGACTGCGGCCGGGGGTGGAGGTGGCGGTGGCGTGACGACATCGACGACTCCCGGCGGTGGCGGTAACGGTGGCACAGGCGGCGGCGCGGGAGCGACGACGTCCACGACGCCCGGAGGTGTTGGTGGCGGCGGCGCGAACACGCCCAACACGCGTGCAGCGGTCACCGTCACCGACCTGCCGTCGTTCGGCGCGAGCGGCACGACGTCGGGAACGGTCCGCCGGTCACGGACGACGGCGTCCACCGTTCGCCGGTCGAAAACGACCTCGACGCGCAAGTCGATCGCGCGGACCGGCGAAGACTCGCAGCGCGACGTGATGCTCGGATCGATCTCGCTCGCCGTCGGTTTGGCGTTGACAAACCTGTCGCGCCGACGCCCCCGCTATGTGCCCAGGCACGCGCTGCGCAACGCTTATAACCAGCGGCCTTGATCACTCTCGATCTCTGGCATCGTGTGCCGATGTTCACGAACGGCGACGCGAAATGACTCCAGAGGAAGTGGTCGACGCGGCGTTCGCGGGGTTCATAACAGGCGACCCGAGCGCGGGTCTTGCGCACTGCGCCGCCGACGCGCGGTGGCATCCCGTCACGCCCGGCGCTGGCTACGCCGAAAGCCTGCCCGTCGCTCGGTATTTCAGCGAGGCACTGCCCATGTGGCTAGGGAAGCATGCGGACTACAGCTTCGAGGTTGTCGAGCGGTCGACATTCGATGACCTCGTCATCTCGAAGGTCCGCAGCAACATCGGCAGCGGCGTCATGGTGTCGCGCGTGAAAGACGACAAGCTCACCGACATCTGGTCGATCAACAACAACGGACGCGACTCGGTCGACGGGTTCTGACTGCGCCGACAGAGCAGTTCCGCAACTCATTCGAACAGCCCGCGCACGTCCTCGGCGCTCAACGAACTCGCGAACAGATCGCCGTCGTCCATCACGCCCTTGAACAGCGCGGCCTTGCGTTGCGCCAGCGCCACCACCTTCTCCTCGATCGTGTTGGCCGCGATGAGTCGGTACACGTTGACGGGCCGCAGCTGGCCGATGCGGTGGGTGCGGTCGATCGCCTGGTTCTCGGTGGCGGGGTTCCACCACGGGTCGAGCAGGAAGCAGTAGTCGGCCTCGGTCAGGTTGAGGCCGAACCCGCCCGCCTTCAGCGAGATCAGGAACACCGGCGCGTCGCCCCCACGAAACGCGTCGACCACGCGACCCCGGTTCCGAGTCGACCCGTCGAGATACGCGTACGCCACACCCGCGGCGTCCAGCCGCGCGCGCACAAGCGACAGGAACGACGTGAACTGGCTGAACACCAGCGCACGATGGCCGCCGACGACAACCTCGTTGAGCTGTTCCGTCAACGCGTCCAACTTGGCGCACGGCACCGAGGCATCGGAATCAGAAACCAGGCCCGGGTGCAGCGACAGCTGACGCAGCACGGTGATCGAGCGCAGAATCGTGAAGCGGTTCTTGTCGAAGTCGCCGAGTAGGCCGAGCACGCGCTGGCGTTCGCGTGCGAGCTGCGTGTCGTAGATCTTGCGATGCCGCGCCCCTAACTCCACTTCCAACACCTGCTCTTGTTTGGGCGGCAGGTCGCGGGCCACGAGCTCCTTGGTGCGGCGCAGCACCAGCGGCTTGATGCGCTGGCGCAGCGTGGCGAGGCGGTCGCGGTCGCCGAGGCGTTCGATCGGCTTGGCGTAGTGCTCGGCAAAGCCCTTGGGGTCGGGGAACAAGCCGGGTGCCGCGATCGACAGGAGTGACCACAGCTCCATCAGGTTGTTCTCCATGGGCGTGCCGGTGAGCGCGAGCGTGAAAGGCGAACCGAGTTCGCGCACGCTGCGATACGTCTTGGCCGTGTGGTTCTTCACGTACTGCGCTTCGTCGAGCACCACACCGGCCCAGGCCACGCCCGCGTACGCGGCGGCGTCGAGGCGCAGCAGCGTGTAGGTGGTGACGACCACGTCGGCCTTGGCGATCTCGTTCAGGTCACGCCCCGACTTCTTCAGCGTGTCGGTGACCGCTTCGACGTTGAGGTGCGGCGCGAAGTGCGCGGCCTCGCTCACCCATCCCGGCACCACGCTCGTGGGCGCGACCACCAGGAAGGGCCCGAGCGACTCGTCTTCGTCGCGGGCGTGGCAGAACAGCGCCAGGGTTTGCAGTGTCTTGCCCAGGCCCATGTCGTCGGCCAGGACGCCTCCGAGGCCGAGTTCCCACAGCGACGCCAACCACGCAAACCCGTCGCGCTGATACGGACGCAAGTCGGCCTGCAATGAAGCCGGGACGTCGTGCGTAGTGAGTTCTTGCAATCCCCGAAGACGGTCGACTTGCTCACGCCACGCGACGGCCTGTTCGGTGACCACGCCGAGCGCGGCGAACTCGTCCCACAGGCCGATTTGGTAGCGGCTGATGCGCAAGCCTTTTGCGGTCGGGTCGCTGAGCAGCCGCGCCTCTTCGATCAGTTCGCGCAACGCCTGCAGACGCGGCTCGAGCAGCGAGAAGTGGGCTCCGTCGTCGAGCAGCATCTCGGTTTGCCCGGCGGCCAGCGCCAGGAACACATCGGTGAGCGGCAGCTCGCGGCCGGCGACGGTGATGTGCACACCGAGGTTGAACCAGTCGCGCTCGGTGCCTTCGGCTGACGTCGTCGACACGCCGATCTCGAGGCTGTCGCTGACGTCGCGGTAGTCGGCGGGCTCGCCCTCGACTACGAGGGTGGCGCCTTCGATGTTGTCGAGGCGCGGCAACACGCCGGTGACGAAGCGCATGCTGTTGAGGCCGCTCAGCAGTACTCCGGTCGAACGCGGACGGCCGTAGCCGTCGACGAGACCGAGCGACTCGAGGCCCCGCCCCCCGGCGTTAACGGCGTCGAGCAACGCTCGCTCGGCGGCCGGGTTGCGGAACTCGCCGCCGATATCGGTCTCGATCCACACCATGCGCGTCGAGTCGCCGATGGCGTACACGTACTGCCAGCCGACCTGCACGTCGTGGCCGTCGCCGAAGCCGACATAGAGCACGAGCGAGGGCGCCGAGATCACCGGTGGCGCGAACGACCCGTCGCTACTCGTGACGGTGGCGACGCGTTGCAGGCCCGGACACAACTCGTCGGTGAACCGGGCCACGTCTTTGCTGGGCACGTCGACAACCTGGCCGCTCAGCATCATGCGCTGCAGTTCCGGGCTCGCCGGCGGGTTGAGCTTTATAAGCCGCAAGCGCGGGTGGTCGTGGTCGGGCACAGGTTCGGTGCATACGAGGCCGTGACCGGTACGCCCGATGAATGCGGCGGGCGACAACGCGTGTTCGAAGCCAAGGTCGAGGGTCGGCGTTACTCGCAGGCCTCCGTCAGTTTTGGGGACGTTTGCGGACGTCCCACGTCCCTCAGCGTGCCCAGAAGTGTGGGTGCGGGTGACGTCGAGCACGACACGTCCGTCGACGGGTCGCGCCAGTTCGCCGTGACGACCCCGGCCGTGCAGCAACACCATGCCCAGGTCGGCGGCCTCGTCGAGCACCGTCCACAGTTCGGGGCCGCAATGCGTGAGGTCGATCGACTTCTCGGCGCTGTAGCTGCTGTAGCGCGTGTAGCCGTAGCGGGCGGCGGACACGGCGCGGGCGCTGTGCAGTGTGTAGAGCTCGCGGGCCAGCGCGGCGTGATCGAAACGGATGTGCTCGCGCCGCAGGCTCCACTCGTCGAGGCTGGTCCACGCCAACGATCCGTTGACCCAGCCGCCGCGCACGGCGGGGCGCATCAGCCGGCCCATCAATCGCGAGCCGCCCATCGCAGTGGCCGACGATTCGAGCGTGAGCTCGATCGCCAGCGGGACGGCGGTGTCGGTGGTGGGGGCGAGAGCGCGACCCGACGCCGCCAGCGCGAGCAACGGCTCTTCCCACGTGGAGCGGGCGCGCTTGCGACGGCTGTTGCTGCGGGCGTCGTCGGTGGCGAACGTGGCTTGGGCGGCGATCACTAGCGCGGCGACGTGCTTGCAGTCTTCGGCCATCGGGCAGGTGCAGTAGCCGCCGCTGAAGATGCGCTGGCCGTCGGTGGTGACGATGGCGGACGCGCTCGTTTGGTACAGCCCGCCGTTACCGACGACGGCACCACGCAGCGTGTCGAGCCGGCCGTCGGTCTCGCGCTGGATGCGCAGCACCTGACCGTTCTCGGCGTAGGCCCGTCCCCGAGCGAACACCGAGTGGCCGAGGTAGGCCTCGACACGCGCGAGATCGAAGGAGTCGGTCATGGTGCCTGAGTCACGGTACCGGAGGGCTGTAACGCCTCCGACCTGTGGGAGTTACTGCGTTGCGGCGCGCCGAAGCGGAAGGGTTCCGGTCAATCTGCGGTGCGCCAGCGGCGCGCCTTCAGCGGACGGCCGGAGTCGTCGGCTTCGTAGCCGGCGACGCGCATGAAGTGCTCGGCTCGTGCGACCAACGCCGGTGCGGTCTCTTTGCGCTCGGGTTCTGCGTCGGCACACCGAGCGAAGTGCACCCAGCCACCGGGAAACGTCCGGGCGTCGGTGTTGAAGAACACGAGCACATACGCGTCGAACGTCTCCTGCCGGTCGTCGGCGTAACGCGGCCGGTACTGCTCGACCGACTCGAACGTGTCGGTCGATTGCGTCGACATCACCGTTGTCTTCATCCGCGTGGACGGGCGCGTAGGCGCGGGCTTGGCCGGCGTCACGCGCGCCGCGCGCACGGTTGCCGGCTTCGGGCCCGGTGCCGCGACCCGGCGACGCGGTGCGTCCTTGCCGTTGCAGATGGTGCACAGCGCCGGGTCGTTGAGGTGGATGCACTCCTCGTCGTCAGTCACCCGTGCACCTTCGCACGTCGGGGACTGCTTATTCCGAGGTTTCGGTGATGTGGGCTACGCCGCGGCGTCTTCGCGTTCGACGCGGCCGCTGCGTCCGATGTCGTCGCTCGGTTGAATGCCCTTGCCCGCGGGCACCTCGATCGTGGTCTTGACCGTCCCCTCCTGGCGTTCCCACCGGATGACGTTGAGCACGGCGGCATACAGCACGAGGCGCGAGAACAACAGGAGCCAGGCCAGTACCGCGAACACGACGCCGAGCGAGCCGTACAGAGCGGACGAGTTCGCAACCGTGCGCGGCACGTACACCGCGCCGACGACCTTGAGCACTTCCATTCCGACCGCGCCGAGCAGCGCGCCGGGCACGAGCGCCTTCCAGGGCAGCGTGCGGTTGGGCAGGACGCGGAATGTCCAGAGCCACAGCCCGAAGCTGACGACGAGCCCAGCGAGAATGCCGAGCGGCGCCGCGAATCCAGGGAGCCAGTTGATGACCGTCGTCACCGCGGCCGAACCCACGAACAGCACCGCCGCGCCGGTGAGCCACATCAGCCCGAACGCCTTGTCTTTCATGCCGCGGTCTTCGACCTGCCACACCTGGTCGAGTGCGTACTGGATTGCGTTGACGAGCCCGAGGCCCGACCAGAACAGCCCGAGCAAACCGATCGGTGCAGTGGCGCCCTTGTTCTTGGACGCCGCGCTCACCGCGTTGCCGATGATCTTCGCGGCCTCCCCGGTGAGCCCGAGGTTCGACACGATCTTCCCGGTGACATCGACGCTTCCAGCCGCCAGGAAACCGAGGATCGCGACGATCACGAGCATGAGCGGGAAGATCGACACGAAACTTTGGAACGCGACCGACGCCGCGAGGTTGTTGCCCTTGAGCTCGCCGTAGCGATCGTTCACTTTGATGGCGACGCCAAGGACGGGAATGCGTGCGAGCTTCGCCTTGATGCCCTTGTCCTCGGGGGGCGGCTTGGCCGCGTCGGTCTGGCTCGGCGGGACGTAGCCGTTGTCTTCGTTCTTGCTGCGGTCGCGCAGTGAATTCACCGCGGCGACGGTGAGCAGCACGAGGCCGGCGACGGGTGCGAGCAACGCCGCGCCGAGCGGCTCCTCGGCCATCTGTTGCTGGGTGCGGTCGTTACGGGTCGCGGCGTTTTTCTTCTTCTTGCTCACTCGGCGCTTTTACCCAGTGGGCGGCGAGGGTGAGACTTGGGGCGGCGGTCCGGGGTCGCCGCCGGCATTGCTCGAGCACGAACGGCGCACGACGCGTTCCTTGAGCCTGTGGCGCCAGGCGAACAGCGAGAACCGGTAGACGCAGCGGTCGGCGGCAACCCAACCGCCTTCGTCGCCCCAAGCAATCGTGTGCGTTCCGGCGACCGCCGCCAGTGGCTCGCGGATCGATCTGGCCGCAGCGGTGGCTTCGCCCGGTGACCACGGCACGACACAGACGGCGTCGCCGTAGCCGGTCGAGCAGTCTTGGGTGACCCTGACGCGCCGGCCTACGTCGAGGCTCCCACCACCTCGGGCGCAGCTGGCATCGACGAACAGTGGATGAGGAAGCAAGGGGGTCCACGGTTGGCCGAAGGTGTCGCTGGAGTACGCGACGCTCCAACTCGCTGAGTCGACCCGACGATCGGTTCCGACCGCCAACCATCGTTCGTCGTGCGTGATCACGATCGGATCGGTCAGAGCGGGTGGCATGAAAGCGCCGGAGACGGGCACCCAGAGATCACCGAGTGAAGCGAAGCGATAGATCGGGGCAGGATCGCAACACGAGTCGGTGGTCGCGACCCACTCCGCCCCGTTCCGAACAATTTGAGGAAACGCGTGATGATGCCCGTCGTCGAGCACGACGACCCGGTCTTTGACCGCGTTTCCTTGGACATGCAGCATCACGATCTTGCCGTAGCCGGCGCGGTAGTCGAACTCCTCCACGAACAGCGTCGCACCGTCCGGATCGGATTTCGCAACGCAGGGATCGGCCCAAAACTGGGTTCGTTTGCGTGGACCAAACCAACGCAAACCCCGCGGTACGACGCTCCACGGTTCGGCGTCCTCACCGCACTGACCGACACCGACTTCCCAGTCCCGGCGAATGAACGCGCCGTGCCAGAGACGCTGCGTCGCGGCGCGTGCTACGCGGCCCACAGCGCGCCCGACCGCGACGTTTGAGGGGCGGCCATGCAACGGCGCTAACGGAGTCGGAAGCGGGATCGCGGGTGGCAATTCGCCGGAGGTCGCGACCTGTTGACACGTTGACGCCAAAAGCGTCGTGGAGGCTCGGTAGAGGCGTGTCATCGTCGCGCCGAACGACGTCGTTGATGCCACCGTGACGAGGTTCATGAAATGGCCGCCGTCAAGCGTCTCGTTAAGTTGCTGGATGCCGGCGCTAACGACCGGCGTCCCGTCGTGAAGCTCCCAAAAACACGATGGGCGCCCCCGGTACGTGCGCGGGTCGCCGTGATGAAATGACCAGACTCCGAATCGGGAGACGCTGAGCGCGTCGCCTTCGAGAATCCCGGCCTCATGGAGCAGCACGAAGTCGAGGTCGAGCGCGCGCATGGCGTCGATGCTTTCGTCTTCGACGCGCGTCACCGCGCCGCGCTGCATTAACCGCACTGTTGTGCGCGAAGCGTTTGGCAGCGCATCGGCCAGCTCAACGGGTTCGGAGTACTCGGTGCGCAGCAGAGTCGCGCGAAGCGCGAAGTGTGCCCAGTGTTTCCGCTCCGCGAGCACGTCTTTCGGACGACTGAGCCGGTTGGGTGACACCAATTCTTTGTCGGGGGTAAACACCGTGACGCACTCTGCGGTGCCGGTGTCCACGGCTCGGAAGATCGACTCCGCGAACCAACGCGCGATGTGATTGGCGCCCGTCAACACTGCGAAGCGCAGCGGGGCCGAAGCAGTCGAATCGCGTTCGGGCGTCAGGCCAGACAGCGTAGGTCTACGGCGTCAGGCAGTGACGGCCAGCACCCGGTCGACGAGCGCGCGCTCGGCCGCTAATAACGCGGGTCGATCCATGCGCTCCAGCGCGTGTTCTCGCGCCGCCGCGCCGAGACGCGTCGCGCGGTCGGGCTCCGCGATCAGCGCGCAGGCAGCCGCAGCCATTGCGTCGATGTCGCGATGCGGTACGAGGACACCGGTTTCGCCCGGCACGACGAGTTCGCTGTGCCACTCGTAGTCGTACGCGACCACCGGCGTCGCGCTGAGCGCGGCCTCGGCGAGCGCGAGGCCGGCCAGCGGCGCGAGCACGACCGCAGCGGACGTCAGTGCCTGCGAAATTCCGATTTGGTCTTGGCTGTTGAGGAAGATCAAGTGACCTTCGAGACCGAGTTCGCTCGCACGGTCATGCAGCTGCTGGCGCATCGAGCCGTCGCCGATTACTAGCCCACCGAGTTCGGGCATCTTCTGGCGCGCTTTCGCAAGGGCCTCCACCACGTCTTCGGGGAATTTCACTGGTTCTAGGCGCGTGACGGCGATCACGAAAGGCCGGTCACCGAGTCCGAAGTCGGCCACCGCTGGCCGCTCCGCCGGATCTATCAAGTGGACAGGGTCGATCAAGCTCCACGCCGACGACTGCGCGATGCGTTCCTCGCGTGCACCGTTGTTAAGCGCGTACTCGCGGTTGTCGTCGCTCAGCGCAACGACTTGGTCGGCGCGGGCGAGCGTGAAGCGGCCTATGGCGCGCTCGAGCCGCCGTGAGGGAATCAGCTTCGGGAACGCCAGCTCCCCGACGGACTCATAGATCTTGTCGAAGTTGCCGGGAATGCGTACCTCCACCGCGACGCGGTGCAGCCGCCCGAGTCCGATTGAGAGGAGTGCGGTGTAGAAGGGCTCCCACGCCCGAATGATGCACACGTCGTCCTTCGCGACCACTCGGCTCAGAGCGATGAACAACTCGGCCTGCGCGAGCGCGAAGTTGAAGCGGGGCAGGCGACGCAGGGTGGCGCTGCGTTCGCTCCGACCTTCGATCACGCTGTGACGTTCCGAAATCGCGGTGACCACCGGAGGACCTGTGGGTGCCGCGCCGAAGGCGTCCGCTCCGACGAGCGGATGCACGGTCCACACGTGGTCGAAGTAGCCGTCGAGATCGCGATTGGTGATCGTGGATTCGGCACCGCGCTCTCGTAGGACCTCGAGTGAATAAAAGGTGTTGAACACCATCAGCACCTTGCGGTCGGTCCGGCGACGGTGTCGGGAAAAGAGGCGCGTTACGCCCGCTCCCAACAACGCAAAGACGCCGACGAGTGCGGCGAGGGCGGTGTCGAGGGCAGCTACCACCGAGACAATCTAGTTGCGGTCCTCGGGGTTTCAGCGCGGTCGAAAGCGCCCGAGGCCGCGGAGCGCGAGGTCACGGACGCGGCCAACATCGGCGGCGCCGGGAACGAACTGGCGCAGCGAAACGCCTCGTCGCCGATACGCACGCGCGCATACCGCGACCCCCGCGGCAGGGGCCACCACTGAGCCGATTGCCGCACCCACGGCGCCGAGCACGGGAATCAGCGCGATGTCCACCACGAGCATGGTGACGAGATTGGTGGCGAACGACCAGAACAGCACGTTGGGATCGCCGCGTGCGGCCAACGCGCGGCTCAGCAACCACTGCTGGCCCCACAAAACGTTGCCGAATAACAGGATGACGGCTGGCGCGACCGAGCCGTTGTACGCGGTGCCGAGCAAGAAGGGAACCACGAATGCGGTCGCCGCGGCCATGGCGGCTGCGACCGGTAAAGCGACGACGACCGCCACCCGGGCCAGGTCTGCCGTCTGCTTCAACGCATCCGCCTCCGGTAGCTCCGCCATCCCGGGGAATGAGGCATACGAGAGGGACAGGGCGATGAACCCGGTGAGTGTGCCGACGGTGAGAGCCACGCTGTAGCGGCCTGCGGTAGCGGACGTCGTGAGCGCGTAGACGAGGAGCAGATCGACCCGCGCAGTGGAGTAGGCGAGCAGATTGGCAATCTGTGCCCGCAACCCGAACCGAAGGGCGGGACGGAGGTACTCGGTGTCCCACCCCAAACGCAACGCCACGCGTCCGCGCCGAAGCGTGAAGGCCGCAGCGCTGACCAATACGACGGCCGCGACCAGCGCGGCTAACGCACCGCCCAGTACGTCCAGGTCGAAGACGCCACACAGCACGACCAGCGCGGTCGTGGTCACCGCGGACGTCGCAATCGTGATCGCGCTGGCCGTCACCATCTGGTGCCGCGCGTACACCGCGTAGTGCAGCAGCTGGCCCGCGCAGGAGACCGCGACCGTTACGCAGGCGATCACAACCGCAGGCCACACGTAGGCGTTGTGCACCGGTAGTTGCGCCAACGAGTAGACGAGCACGACCAACGCGCCTACGCCCGAGCTGACGATGATCGCCGACAGGCTGCTCCGCAGAGCGTCGTCGACCGTGGCTTTCGCCTGCCCGACACGGACGACGAGCGCGTCGCCGAGACCCATGAGTGAGCCCTGGATGACGATCGTCGTCACGAAGGTCAACGCCGCGAGGGTGCCCTTTGCCGAGGGCCCGAGCACCCGCGCGGTGACGATGCTCGAAACGGTGCCGAGTGCGACGCCGCTGCCGTCGGCCGCCAGCCGTGCGATCGAGTTGTGTGCCAGTGGCCTTCGAGCCCGGCCACCGCTATCGCTAACGACGGGCTGCATCAGTCTTGAACAAATAGTTGCGCCACTGCGGGTCAGAGCGAATGCCCTTCATCTGCTGCGGCCCGGCGTCGGTCAGCAGGAAGTACTCGTACTGAAGCGGGTCGAGCAACTCCTGCAGGTCGCGGGCCACGGAGTCGTCGAGCACTTCGCAGATGATGGGTGTGCGGTCGCGCTGCAGAGTCCCGAGAAGGCCGCGAATCACCGCGGGCTCCGTCGTCTCGGTGTCCAGCTTGATGAGGTCGACCCGGTCGATCTCTTTCGCCGCGACGAAGTCGTCGCCCTCGACGACGTCCACTGTGCTGGTCACGAGCTCACTACGCGCGACGACCGTCTGCATGAACCTGTGAGACAAGCTCGAGGAGCTGGGGATGCCATCGCGCGGGTGAAAGAACTCGGCCCGACCCGCGGGGCTGCCGAGCGCGCACGTCACGCAGGTGATGTTGGAGGCGTTGTTCAGCGCAACGTTCGCCGTGAGCCGTTCGTGGACCTGCGGCAGTGGCTCGAACGCGAATACGCGTCCCGCCGGGTTCGCATGCGCGGCCAGCAGCGCGTAGTAACCCACGTGAGCGCCGATGTCGAAGGTCACCAACGCGTCGCGGGCCAGTTCGTAAAACACTTGAGCGCTCTCGGGCTCGTGGCCGGCCCACCCGCGCCAAAACACAGGACTCGCGATGTCGTCGTCACCCCGCGAAACCATGCGCAGCAGCCGGCCGTCGGGCAGTGGCGCTTCTACGAGACCGACACGCGGTGCGAACCGCGCGAGGCTCGGGTGCCGTTGCGCCCGCGCTGGCGCCACGGCGCGCAACGTGCGGGTGAGAACTCGGTTGAACGGCGGCCACGTCACTACGGCGCGCACGGCGGGGCGCAGGCGAGTCACGGTTAGCGACGCTATCGACTTTGCTGCCTACGCTCCTTGTCGAATGCGAGTCCTGCACATCGCCAAAGTGTCGGGGATGGGTGGCACGGAGCGCATGCTGTTGGGGCTGCTTCCGCATCTGCGGAGTAGCAATGTCGACATCCACATGCTGGTGCTTGCCAGCGACAACGCCGACCGATTCATTGACCCGCTGCGCGCGGCCGGCGTACCAACCGACGCAGTGCCCATGGCTCACGACGCGTCGGCGCGTGTGCTTGCGGCGATTGCTCGCACGGCGCGCCGGGTGTCGCCCGACATCATCCACACGCACCTGTTCCACGCCGACGTCTATGGGCAACTGGCGGCTCGGTTGCTGCGGATACCGAGTGTCACCACGATGCAGAGTGTCATGTCGTTCTTTGCGCGCCAGCCGTACCGGTCGCTGGCCAGAGCGGCGCACGCGAACGCGTTCGCCACAATCGCGATCTCGCATCACGTGGCGGCTTATCTGCTCCAAACCGGCATCACCACTACGGCGAAGATCGAGGTGATCTGGCCGGGCATAGAGGTTGACGCGTGGACGTTGGGCGCAAAGGACCGCGCGACGGCGCGCACGTCGTACGGGATCCCGTCCGACGCGTTCGTCGTCGGGATGAGCGGACGCATGACCCTCGGCAAAGGCCATGAAGTGGTGTTGCGTGCCTTCGACCGGCTCGCTGGCGATCCACGTGTGCACCTGCTCTTCGCCGGCGATGGCGAGCGGTTCGCGAGCGTCGCGGCGTTAGCGCAGCGATCGCCCTACGCAGACAGGATCCATATGCCGGGGTATTGCGAAGACATGCGAGAGGCACTCGCGGCGTTCGACGTGGCGGTGGTCGCGACCACTCCAGAGCTCGACGAAGGTTTCGGCCTCGTCGCGGTCGAGGCGATGGCGTGCGGTCTGCCGGTGGTCGCGAGCAGTCTCGGCGCCTTGAGCGAAGTTGTCGTCGATGGTCAGACGGGAAGGCTCGTGCCTCCGGGTGACGATCGTGCGCTCGCGGCGGCTTTGCGGGACTTGCACGAGTCTCCGAGCAAGCGCGCAGGTATGGCCACTGCCGCGATGGAGCGGGCGAGTGCGGACTTCTCCGCTGAAGCGATGGCACAAAAGACGATTGACGTGTACGCGAAGCGTCGCTGAACCGGCCGATGTTGAACATCCTGTACGGTCCCGCGGGTGCAGCGGACCAGCCATGAAGTGAGTGGACCGGGTGGCCCCACCGAGGCCCCCATCGCGATGGTCGACCTTGGTGCGCAAATCGACGCGATGGGCGAGAAGCTACGAAACACCGTCTTCGACGTCATCGACCGCCACCAGTTTGTGCTCGGCCCCGAGGTCGCTCAACTGGAGGAGGCACTGGCGTCGCGAACCGGCGCGGCCGACGTCGTGACGTGTGCGAACGGCACCGATGCGCTCGTGCTCGCGCTGCGGGCGCTGGACCTCAGTCCCGGCGACCACGTCGTCGTCCCGGCGTTCACGTTCGCCGCGACCGCCGAAGCGGTCGTGCTCGCAGGCGGCGTGCCGGTATTCGCCGACATCCGACCCGACACGTTCAACATCGACGCGGAGTCACTGCGCGACCACTTGCCCGACGGCACCACTCCTCAACCAGTCGGCGTGGTCGCGGTTGACCTCTTCGGCCATCCCGCCCTCGATGCGAGTGTCAATCAGTTGGCGGCCGAGCAAGGGTGGTGGGTGCTGGTCGACGCGGCCCAGAGCTACGGAGCGTCTTTCGAGGGACGCCGGGCTGGTTCGCTCGGCTCGCTCGCCACGACCAGTTTCTTCCCGGCGAAACCGCTCGGTTGTTTCGGCGACGGAGGCGCGGTGTTTTGTCCCGACGGTTCCCGCGGCGAGTTGCTCCGGTCGCTGCGCAACCATGGCGCGGGTGTCGATCGGTACGAGAACGTCCGCATCGGCACCAATAGCCGCCTCGATACCCTTCAGGCGGCGGTGCTGCTCGCCAAGCTCGACCGTTACGACGAAGAGCACGCACGTCGACGCGAGCTCGCGGCTCGTTACGCCGCGGCCTTCGCCGGGTCGCCGGTGGTGGCGCCAGTTGAGACCTCCGGTGCGGTTTCGGCGTGGGCGCAGTACACGGTTCGTGTTCCCCGTCGCGACGCAGTGGTCGAGCACCTGACGGCCGCGGGCATCGGCACGAGCGTGTACTACCGCTCGACGCTCGCGGATCAGGCGGCTTTTGCCGGCTCACCTGTGCTCGGAGACCTGTCCGTCGCTCGCGCCGTTTGTGCCGACGTCGTCAGTATCCCGATACACCCTTATCTCTCCGACGCCGATCAAGACCGCTGCATCGCAGCACTCCTCGCCGCAGTCGATGGTTGTGGCGCGTGACGAGCTTCATCCACGCAAGTGCCGAGGTCGACCCGTCCGCCTCGATCGGCACTGGCTGCTCGATCTGGAACTGGACGAAGGTGCGCGAGGGAGTGGTTCTCGGTGACGGGACCAGCCTTGGTCAAGGGGTTTACATCGACCACGACGTGCGCCTCGGCGCCGGTTGCAAAGTTCAAAACGGCGTGTCCGTGTTTCACGGCGTCACCTGCGGCGACCACGTGTTTCTCGGGCCCAACGTCACGTTTACGAATGACCTATTCCCGCGGGCAGCGTCGGGCGACGAGTGGACCGTGGTACCGACCCAGGTCGACGACTACGTCAGCGTCGGTGCCGGAGCGACCATCGTGTGCGGCGTAACCCTCCGGCGCGGCTGCATGGTTGGAGCGGGCGCAGTTGTGACGCGCGACGTTCCCGAATTCGCCCTCGTGATCGGCAACCCTGCGCGCGTCGTGGGTCACGTCGGACTCGACGGGCGCCGGACGGACCGCAGTGGCTGACGTTCGTGTCGCCCTGCTCGGCGCAGGGGCGATGGGCACTAACCACGCGCGGGTGCTGTCCGCCGCCAAGGGCGCCGTGCTCGCCGGTGTCTACGACCCCAACGCAGCGCGCGCGAAAGCTGTAGCGAAAGCCTTCGACTGCCCGGTGTTGACGAGTCTCGACGAGGTGATCGACGCAGCAGACGCTGCCAGCGTGGTGGTGCCGTCGTCCGTGCATGCCGAGGTCGCCGTGCCGCTACTCGAAGCGGGGCTGCACTGCCTTATAGAAAAGCCTTTCGTCACGACCGAGGCCGACGGCATCGCAGTGCTCACTGCTGCTGCGTCCTCGGGCGCCCAGGTACTCGTAGGCCACATCGAGCGCTTCAATCCGGCGGTGCGGCAGTTGCGGGAGATCCTGGCGGCGGAGCACGACGTGCTCGCCGTCGACGCCCGGAGGATGAGCGCGGTAAGCAGCAGGATTACCGACGTCGACGTCGTGACCGACCTCATGGTCCACGATCTCGATATCGCGGTCGACCTCGTCCGTCGACCGATCGTGGACGTCGTCGCGCGAGCAGTGCGTGGAGCCGAGGGCGGCGACGACTACGTCAGCGTGCTAGTCACGTTCGACGGTGGCGCACTGGCAACGTTCACCGCGAGTCGGATCACGCAGAACCGCGTTCGCGAGTTGCAGGTCACGACCGACTCGCGTTTCTTTACCGTGAACTATCCGAGCCAGGAGCTACTGATCTACCGGCAGGGCCACATCAGCGAGATCGACACAGAAGGCTCCCCGAGTGGGTATCGATTGGACGTCGGCACTGAGCGCGTGCTCATCCCGCAGGTGGAACCGCTAGTGGCCGAGATCAGTCACTTTCTCGACGTCGCGCGCGGGAGGACCATTCCTGAGGTGAGCGGCGAACACGCGCTCGAGGTCATGCGTCTGGTGTGGGGCATCCACGTTGCGCTGCGGCAAGGGCTGCGCAGTGACTGACGGTGCGCGCGTAGTCGTCACCGGGGGCGCCGGGTTTATCGGCAGCCACCTGGTGGAGGCGTTGCTGAATCGGGGCGCGGACCGTGTCGCCGTCGTAGACAACTTGTTCTTGGGCTCGGCCGCCAACCTGGCGCAGTTCGCCGACGACGAACGGCTGATCCTTTACCGCGAGGACGCGGGGGAGGCTGACGCGATGCGCGCGGTAGTCGAGCGTGAACAACCTGACGTCGTGTTCAACCTCGCTACCAAGGCGTTGCTGTACTCGTTCTTCAACCCGGTCGGAGCATGCCGCGTCAACCTCGATATTGCCCTCGCACTGTGCGAACTGCAGCGGCATGGCGCGTTCGGCAAGCTCGTGCACGTCTCAACCTCAGAGGTGTACGGCACGGCGCGCTCGGTGCCGATGGACGAGAACCATCCGCTTCTGGCCGAGACGACATACGCGGCAGGCAAAGCCGCCGCCGATCTGGCGGTGGCTTCCTATGTGCGGATGTTCGGAATCGACGCCGTCACCGTCCGACCCTTTAACAACTACGGGCCGCGTCAAAACGCCGGCACTTTCGCTGCCGTGATCCCGATCACGGTGAATAGGGTGCTCGCCGGGTTGCCGCCGATCGTGTCGGGCGACGGCTTGCAGACGCGCGATTTCATCTTCGTCGGAGACACCGTCGACGCGATGTTGCGCATAGCCGCGCTCGACGGCACGCAAGGCGCGGTTCTCAACGTCGCCAGCGGCATCGAGACCGCCATTGGTGACCTCGTTCAGCGAGTAGCGGTGCTCGCCGGTTGGGACGCCAGCCTCGAATACGAGCCGGAACGCGTCGCCGATGTGCGCCGACACTGGGCCGACGTCACTGCGGCCGAGGCGCTCATCGGGCCCGTCGCGCGCACCGCGCTCGACGACGGGCTCGCGCTCACGGTGGACTGGTACAAGCAGCACGCCGCGCGTACGGCACCGTGAGAATCCCGATCATCCGGCCGTCGGTTCGCTTCGACGACGTCGCTGCGGACATCCGCGCCGTGCTCGACTCCGGGACGCTCACCAACGGCCCATACCTCGCGCAGTTCGAGGCAGAACTGGCTGCTGCGGTTGGCGTGCGCCACGCGGTAGCTACGACTTCGGCGACCACAGCGATGCACCTGGTGTTGGCGGCACAGGGCATCGGAGCGGGCGACGAGGTTCTGGTCTCTGATTTCACCTTCCCCGCAACAGGCAACGTCGTCGTGGAATGCGGCGCGGTGCCGGTGCTCGTCGACTGTGAACCAGGCGGATTCCGCCTTGACCTCGTCGATGCCGACCGGCGCGTCACGCCGCGCACGAAAGCTGTGCTCGTCGTGGATCCGTTCGGGCAGCCGGCGATGTCCACGGCATTGCTCGACTGGGCGGCGGGCCGCGGGCTCAAAGTGATCGAGGACGCGGCGTGTGCGCTGGGTTCTTCACGCGAAGGTGTCGCCTGCGGCGCGTGGCCCGGCGCGCCCGGATGTTTCAGCTTTCACCCGAGAAAAGTGGTCACGACAGGCGAGGGAGGTGCTGTCACCACTGACGACGACGACCTCGCTGCGACGCTCCGGCTTCTGCGATCGCATGGCGGCGCTGCGGGCCCTGCGGTCGGTCTTTCGTTTGTCGCCCACGGGTTCAACTACCGCATGAGCGAACTCCAGGCTGTGCTCGGCCTCGACCAACTTCGGCGGCTCGACGCCATCCGAGCGGATCGGCAAGCGACGGCGGCACGCTACGAAGAGCGGCTTGCCGGCGCGCCCTCGGTGCAGTTGATTGTTCCGGCGGCCGATGAGGTTTGGTCGTACCAAAGCTTCGTTGTGCTGGTAGAGGGCCGTGACGACATCGTGGCGGCGCTGCGCGGGCGCGGGATCGAGACGACGTTGGGCACCTATGCCCTCCACGCCCAGCCCGTTTTCGGGTCGCTGGGTTACGCACCTGGTGATCTGCCCGAAAGCTTCGACCGCCAGCAGCGCTCCCTGACCCTGCCCGTGTTGCCGGAGATGCCCGGTGAGCAAGTCGATGAGGTCGTCGACGCCCTTTCAGCGCTGGCATGATCGTTCGGCGCGCTCTCGTCGTCGTACTTGCGATCGGGCCCCTGGCCGTAGCGCTGGTGAGTTGTGAATCCGCCAACAAGGGCCAGGACGTCAAGCGCGTTCGTACAGTCCCGGCGAGCATCGCTTCTGACTGTTCGCGCAACGTACAGCACGACCTGAGCCGCTTCATCGCCCGCGTGCCAGACGGGATAACCGTGCGCTTTCCCCCCCGGAGTTGTTACGCCGCGGACAACCGCATCGAGGTGCGCGACAAGACCGGCGTCACGATCGATGGCAACGGATCGACGTTCAAGACGACGTCGGCTAACTCCGGCACGCACGAAGCGAACCCGAACTGGCTCCTGCTGCGCGACCGCAACCTTGTTATTCGAGATATGAAGATCGTCGGCAACTTCCACCTCGCCGGCCCCCGGTCTCAGCAACGCGTCAACCAGGCCTCGACCGAGGGCGAGGCGGGCGCGACGAGCCAGCCGAACGCTGGAATCGGGATCTATGGCGGCCGCAGCGTCGTCGTACGCGACGTCGATATCCGTGACGTGTTCGGTGACGGCGTGCTCACCGGCGTGTCGGAGTACGTCGACGCCAGCGTCGCCTCGCAGACGCCGCGCGACGTCCACGTTGAACGTGTCACCGCAACGAAGGCAGCTCGGCACTGTTTTTCACCAAACCAGGTCATCGGCTTCTGGCTGGAGGACTCGACCGGCAAAGACTGTTGGTACGGCGCGCTCGACGCCGAACTCGACGATCCGAAACAAACGTTGCAGGGATTGCACATCCTGAACAACGCCTTCTCGGACTTCAACCTGCTCGGGATCTTCATCCCGGTCGCGGGCGAGAACACGCGTGACATCGAGATCCGGGGCAATCATTTCCTCACGTTTCCCGACCAACCGTGCAACACCGTCATCGAGGTCGGCATCTATCCAACGAACCCGAACACCTTTCGTAACGTCGTCGTCGAGCAGAACTGGTTAAAGGCACACGGCGTGGGGATCGCGTTCGATCACGTGGAAGGCGGACGAATCCGAGGCAACCGTGTCGAGTACGAAGAGAAGGGCTGCAACCTGCCGGCGAAGGCCCCCGAGACGCGCGTCACGAACTCATCGGGCATTGAAGCGCCCGCACTCCCCGCGGGTTAGAAGGCTTGCCGGGGTAGCGTTGCCCACCTTGACCCGTGCTGTTTGTGGTTTCCGTGGCTGACCCGTCCGACGACTTCGCGGCCGCGCTGCGCACTCTCTACGTTCGCGTCGACGAGGACTTGCGAGAACGGTGGGACCGCAGCCTGCCGTTTCAGGACGGGCTTTTCGACCGATGGGAACGGGCCCAACGTCTCGGTTTCGGCGCCGAGGCGAGCATCTACAACAGCGCGATGGTGCTGGGGTCGGTGTCTGTCGGCGGCTCGACGTGGATCGGGCCGAACGTCCTGCTCGATGGGTCCGGCGCGGAAGGCATCACCATCGGCCGTTACTGCTCGGTGTCAGCCGGAGTCCAGATCTACACGCACGACACCGTCCGTTGGTCGCTGAGCCTCGGGTCGGCGGAACGAACCGAGGGATCGGTCACCGTCGGCGACGGATGTCACCTGGGCGCGCAGTCGATCGTTGCTCCGGCGGTAAGCATCGGAGATCGTTGCGTCGTGGGCGCGAACAGCTTCGTCAACCGCTCGCTGGAGCCGCGTTCGGTCGCAGTAGGCACGCCCGCCCGAGTGGTAGGACGCGTCGAGGGTGAAGGTGACGACGTGCGCGTCACGATGTTGCGTTAGCGGCGCGAAGCTTTCGCGGCTTGCTTCTTCATTCGCGCCGACCGCTTCCGCTGCCGACTTACCCCTGACTTCGGCGCGTCGCCGTTTGATTGCTGAGCCCGCGCTCGCGTCTGGTCGACCTCATCGTGGTCGGTGCCATACCGGTAGGCGTAACTTCCGTAGTGGTCATCGGCCGACGCGACCTCATTGAGGACGGTGCCGACGAGCGTTGCGTCAACCTGGCGCAACAATTCGACGGCTCGGTGAACCTCACGCTTTGTCGACTTGTTCGCGGTGACGACGAGCAAGGTCGCGTCGACGTGCGCGGATAACACCGCCGAGTCCGTAACGGGCAGCACGGGTGGGCAGTCGAGCAGCACTACATCCGCGTGCGCATGCAAACCGTTGAGGACCTCCACTGTTCGGTGCGAGGCCAATAATTCAGAGGGGTTCGGCGGCAATGGCCCGGACGCCAACACAAACAAGTTCGGCTCACCAGCCACGGCTTGCAGCGCCTTGTCGAGAGAACAATTACCGACAATGACGTTGGTAAACCCGAAGTTGTTGTGCGCCCCGAAGAACTCGTGAAGCCGTGGACGTCGAAGGTCGCAGCCAACGATGACCACGCGCTGACCAGCACGCGCCAGCGCCACCCCGAGATTCGACACCGTCGCGCTCTTGCCGTCGCCGGCCGCGGGGCTAGTGATTTGCAGGTTGCGCAGAGGCGAGTCGAGTCCGATGAAACTGATCGACGTTCGCAGTGTGCGATACGCCTCGGCGATGGGCGAGCCTGGGTCGTCCATCGAAATCACCATCGAGTCCGAACGGCGTCGCCACTGGGTGATAAGCGGTATTAGCCCGAGCGTTGGCAGACCGCTTGCCCGTTCGGCGTCTTCCTTACCCTTCACAGTGTCGTCGAGTTGATCGAACAAAAACGCCTGACCGAGACCCAGAATGAGGCCTAACAAAAGCCCAAGGATCCCGTTACGGATCGGCTTCGGCGACACTGGTGACGGGTTGGCGACCGCCGGCGTCACGAGCTGTGCGCCACCGGTCTTCAGCGATGCGTCGACGTCGAGCTGGTCTAGGCGCTGCTTGAACAGCGCTTGCTGACTTACGAGCGCGTCGCGCTTCGGGCCGAGATTCGCTTCCACTGTGGCCCGTTCGTTCGTTCCCGCGCGCGAGATCTGCGCAGAAATCGCGTCGATCTGCTGGTCGAGAGCGGAGACCTTGCTCTGGATCTCGGTGCTGGCGGCCAACAGATCGTCGATCGACTGCGAGCGCCGGTACTGGATATACGCCTTCACGTACTCGTTGGCGAGCCTCGCTGCCGACGTCGGGTCGCTCCAGTGCGCTGTTACCTGGAACAAGTCGGTTTCGGGTATCGGTGACGCCGAAATATTCGGTGCCGACCCCAGCTTCTTCGTGACTGCCGCCCGCACCGGTGCGCTCTTCAATACGCGAATTTCCGTCTGCGCGACTTCGTTCTGTTGTTGCTGGTTCTGATTGAAGATCGAATCGCCCAGCCGGTTCTGGAGCAAGACTTCGGCTCGGCCCTCGTACACCTTGGATTGCAGCATCGAAAGGCCGACGGCGGCGGCGACTGTAAGAAGCGGAATCGCGATGATCGTGCGCTTCCGCCGCGCGATTACCCGCACATAATCGCGCAGCGATCGCGCGGTGGTTTCTCCTGGCTGCACTCGCAAAGTCTAGAGGCTGAGGGGTATCGCTAATTCGTCATGCCGTGCGGCGGGATCACGGTCACCGTCACCGGCGCCTCCCGTCCGTCGTCGAGCGAGACCGAGCGCGATGAAGGGAACGACGATGACCGCAACCTGGATTCGCTCGCGAACCGCTGTGCCGAAGTTGCCGATTACCAACGACAACATCACCGCCGTGAAACCTGCAGGCAAAAGCAGCAGCAACGACTTGCGACGCGTCATTCGAATGCCTTCGAGGATTCCGCGCCAAAGCGCCGGCATCAGCCCGAACCAAAGGAGCACGTCGGGCAAGGCCAAAAGCTGGCGGAGATTGCGCATTTGCCAGGGGAAGGGCCCGAACATGAAGTTCACGAATCCGACCGGCAAATAGGTGAGGGCCCCTTTGGGCGTCGAAACGTCGGCTCCTTCAGAGAAACCACTGGCGGCGGTCTGGCTCAAAGCGCGGCGGTTGAGTTCAACCTGATCCAAGCTCGCGCTCGAGGTCAGCTTGTAACCCGAATAGCCGACACCGGCGCCCACGACGAGGATGAGCACGAGCGCGGTAACAGTGATGCCCGTACCCAAGCCGGTCAGGAACTCTCGTCGCGACAGAGCAAGCGCAGGGAGAATGCTCGCGAGAAGCAGTAACGCGACATTGGCGCGAAACGTGAACAGGAACGTCAACGACGCGGCCATCACCACGAAACGA
This sequence comes from Actinomycetota bacterium, assembly GCA_041166225.1. Lineage (GTDB taxonomy): Bacteria > Actinomycetota > Acidimicrobiia > Acidimicrobiales > JACCXE01 > JACCXE01. Next base: position 21,746 of record JBEEFT010000123.1, read on the forward strand.
CCGGCCCCAAATCGGTCGCTCAACCGCACTGCTGCGTTTACTGCGATCGCGATCAACATGACAGTTGCGGCCTCGCGCAGCAGCATCGATGTCCACAGCAAGAATGCCGGCAGCATCATCAAGGGTGCGACATACCGCGCCGCCTCGACGTTGTAGAGGCGTTTGGTCGTGTCGTAGACCACCGGCACCGTCGCTGCTGCGAACACGCAGTTCACCACCACACCGGCAGGCACGTAGTGCCCGAAGACTTGGTAAAGAGCAGCGACCATGTATATGAACCCCTCCTTCCCAAACGGCAGGGCTTGGAAGGGATAACCATGTCGCCAATGATTGACCAGTTCTTGAGCGGCGCGGTCGTAGTACCTCGTGTCTGGAGCGAAATTGAACCTGTGTCCGAGAAAGCCCGCGATCAAGTGTGCGACGAGCGCAACCGCCACCCACCCCGAGAGCCGAGCGGCGTCCCGTTCGTCGTCGGTAACTGCGAGCACAAGGGCACGGAGCAGCGCGACACCCAGCCCGAGCGGGACGACAATCGCGAGCACGGCTGGAGCCACGACCACCGCGACGCCCGCAGCAATCGCAACCACAACGGTTGCCAACGTCGGGTAAATACCGCGCACCGGGAGAGGATATCGGCGTGAGGGTCCGTCTCTGGCTCCGCCGAATCCTCGTTACCGCCGCGGTTTTCATTCTGGTCACCGCAGCGCTGACAGCGCGCTTCTTCGTTTGGCCGGCGAGCAGCAACCCGTCGTCGGTAGACGCGGTGGTCGTGTTGTCGGGTGACTTTGGCGATCGAATGGCGCGGGCGCTCAAACTCATGTCGGCCGGAACTGCACCAGTACTCGTTCATGCAGGGACGCCGGACAGTGCCTTCGTGCTGCAGGTGTGCGCGCACAACGACCAGCCATTTGAGGTCGTATGTCTGCACCCGCGCCCAGACAACACGCACTGGGAAGCGCGAGCAGTAGGCAACCTCGTGCGCCGACGACACTGGCACAAGATCGCCGTCGTGACGTCGACCTTCCATGCGACGCGCGCTGGTATCGAGTTCCGTCGATGCGGCGGTGCGCACGTCGCGATGGTGGCTACGAAATCGCGGGCTGGACGGCATTTCGCGCTCGGTCAGATTCCACGCGAGTGGGTACGCGTCCTCTACCTCGAGACGGCGCACCGAAGCTGTTGAGCTAGCGAGTGCGTCCTCTATCGTTCACCAAGCGGCGGTACGTGTGGGCCATGTCGCCGGCTAATCGGGCTTCGCCGAACTGCGCGACTGAAAGCTCGCGGCCCCGCGCGCCCATCTTCGCCCGCAGTTCTGAATCCGAGAGCAAGCGCAGCGTGTGGCCGACGAATGCTTCGAGTTCGTAGGGAAGCACGAACCCGCTGACGGTGGGGCTTACGACCTCCGCCGTGCTGCCGACGTCGGTGGCCACAACGGGCTTGCCTGCAGCACCCGCCTCGATCAGAGCCACGGGCATGCCCTCGTTTTCCGACGTGTTCACTACGACGTCCATGGCGCCGAGCACTGCGGCAACGTCACCGCGCCACCCCAGCAGATGCAGCCGCCTGCCGAGTTGGGAGCGCAGCTCTTCAAGGCGGCTCCGCTCGGGGCCGTCACCGACGACGATGAACTCGACATCGGGGTCGGCGGTCGCGATTTCGCGGATGATGTCGACCAACCGATCAATTCGTTTGATCGCCACGAGGCGACCGAGGAAGCCGACGACCGGCGCACCGTGGTCGATTCGCAGTTCGTCACGAACGGCGGTCTCTCCCGGCTCAAGGACCAGCAACTGCTCCAACGGAACGCCCGGCGGAACGACCTGGAATTGGTCAGGAGTCCCGATACCGGCCGCGAGGAGTTCGTCGCGCACTTTTTCGCCCACTGCGACAAGGCACGTCGTGCGGCTAGCGAGCACGCGTTCCATCGTGACGATGGCCTTCGTAAGCCACGGCCGGAAGTAGCCGCGCAGCAAATGACCGTGGAAGGTGTGCACCCGGATCGGTACCCGGCACACGATCGCAACGATGCGACCGAGCACGCCCGCCTTGGCGGTGTGCGTGTGCATGATGTCGGGCTTGAAGCGCCGCGTGAGCAGCAGCAGGCGGATAAACGCGAATGCGTCGGAGAACGCCGGAAGCCGCCCACCCCAGCCCATCATCACGTGATCGACGTCGGGGGCGCGCAGTTGGAGGTAGTCCTCTTCGCCGTGGGCCATACGGCCGACCACAAGCATCGTTTCGAACTCGGGCGGCACGAGCCCGCGTTGCAGCACGACAGCTTGCAACGCAGGGCCCCCGACGTTCGCCCGCCCCATCACCCGCAGCACGCGTATCGGCCGCGACCGTTGCTCAGCCACGCGAGCCGACCTCGGCGCGCTTTAACGCCCAGGCTTGCAACATCAACACTGCCCACAGCGGATGCTGTTCGTTCTTTCCACTTTGGTGCCGTACCCAGAGCGCGGTGACGGCTTGCGCGTCGAGAAACCCGATTTCGCTCACGGCTTCGGGCGAAAGCAACTCTTGCGCCCACGGACGGAGGGGACCGCGCAGCCACGACGCCAGTGGTACGCCGAAACCGCGCTTCTCTAACGGCACGTCGACACCCGGAAGATGCCGAGCGAGAAGCTGCCGCAAAGCGCCCTTGGTATGACCTTCGCCGGGTCCGACGACGCGCGGCATGCGCCACGCAAGGTCGAGCACGGTCGGATCGAGCAGCGGGATACGGGTTTCGAGGCCGACCGACATGGCGGCCCGGTCGACCTTTACGAGGATGTCGTCAGGGAGATAAGTCATGAGGTCCGACCGCATCATCGTCGCCAGGAGACTGTCACTGCCGGCTGCGGTCGGCGCTGGCGTGGGGGTTGATTCGTGGCGCCAACTCCGGTTGAGGAGAGACATCGGACGGTGCGTGTCTGAGCGCACGTTGCGGTAGTGCTCATCGAAAGATGTCGCTGTGCTGCTCGACGCCAAAAGCCCCGCAACCCATCCGAGCGAGCGCTCGCGCAGCGAGCGTGGGAACCGCGGCGAAAATCTTTCGAATGGATTGAGCGCCCGTTGTATGACGCGAGCACGGTCAGCGGCGAACGCGCCAGGGACATGCCGTGCCAGTCGCCAGGTTTTGGGTGCGAGCCGGTAGCGCGGGTAGCCCCCGAACAGTTCGTCGCCGCCGTCGCCGGTCAGCACGACTTTCACGTGCGGCCGCACGAAGCGCGACAAAGCCAGCGTCGGGATCGCCGACGAGTCGGCGAACGGTTCGTCGTATGTGGCGGGCAAGTCCGTGACGATGCCCAAGAGATCGTGCTCAGCGAACTCGAACTCGTGGTGCTCAGTGCCGAGCGATGATGCGACCGCCCGGGCGGGCGCGCGTTCGTCGTAGTGCGCGTCCGAAAATCCCGCGGTGAAAGTGTGGAGATGCGACTGGTGCTTCGCGGCGAGCGCGGTAACGAGCGCCGAGTCGACGCCGCCCGACAGGAGCGCGCCGACTGGAACATCCGAGCGAAGCCGCAACGCGACCGATTCTTCGAGCACGGCGTCGAGGTCGTCGATCGACACGGGGGACGAACCCGCCACGAACGGGCGGGGCGGTGTCCAGTACGCGCGCAAAGAAACGACGTCGCCCGAGTTCGCGTCGAGCGTGATGTGGTGGCCCGGTAGGACCTTCTGCACGCCGCGGTAGATCGTGCGGTCGCCGCCGATGCATTTGAACCGCAACAGCTCTTCGACCGCCGCGGGATCGACATCGAAGGTACGTCCGCAGCCCGCTTCGATGGACCGCAGTTCGGAGGCAAAGAGCACGCAACCGCGATCTCGACCGACGTAAAGCGGCTTTTCCCCCAACCGGTCGCGCACGAGGTGCACCACCTGGTCGCGACGATCCAACACGGCGAACGCGAACATCCCGTTGAAGAGGGGCAGGGCATCCGCGACACCGAACCGCTCGAGGCAGCCGAGGAGCACGGCGGTATCGGATGCAAGGCCGTCCTCGCCAAGTTGCGATGCGAGTTCACGGAAGTTGTAGAGCTCACCGTTATAAGTGATGACGTAGCGACCCGAACGCGACGTCATCGGCTGGTGACCGCTCGGTGACAGGTCGAGGATCGCGAGACGACGGTGCGCGAAGCCGACCGGGACGGCGTTGTCGATAAAACGCCCTTCGCTGTCTGGGCCGCGATGAGCGAGGGCGACACCCATCGCCGCCATCGTCGTATCGAGATCGGCCCGGCGCCCGATGGAGCCAGCGATTCCGCACACGCAGAACTACCGGTCTGCGCCGGACTTGAATCCGGTCGCGGAGCACTCCGTCATAACGGACAGATCTACCACCGAAGGCCGACGGTCTCCCGGTCCGAGCGCCACGGCCCTGCGCCCACGTGGGCTGTACGGTCGCATGTCCCGACCCGGCCGGAGCGATACCGATGTCTCTTCTATCAATCGTCGTCTCGCTTGTTCTGACGCTTGGTGGTCTCGTGCTCGTCCGCGGTTTGGCCCGTTCGTCGGGTTTTCGAGACCTCGGCGGCGTGCCCGTCATCACTGCGGCGTTGGTCGGCGGCGTCGTCGTGGGCGGTGGTGGGCTCGGCCGCGTTGCGGTGGCCGTGGCTGGGGCCGTCGCCGTCGGATTGCTCGGGCTTGTCAGCGACGACCGCCGTATTGACCCCCGCGTGCGCTTGGCCGTTGAAGCGGGCGCAGCGATCGCCGTGGTCGCCGCCGGTATCCGTTCCGACCTAACCGGCATAGGCGCGCTCGACGCGGTGCTGACTGTGTTCGGGATCGTGGGCGTAACGAACGCGTTCAGGCTGCTCGACATCGAACAAGGGCTCGCATCAACAGTTGGCGCGGTCGCGGCGTCGGCCGTGTTCGTGCTTGCGGCGTTGGGTGATCAACGTCAACTCGCCCACTTCAGTGGCGCGCTCGCCGCTGCTTGCATCGGCTTCGCGGTCTACGCCGGGCGTCGCTCGCAGATCCGGCTGGGCCGCAGCGGCAGCTTGTTCATCGGCTTCGCAGTCGCCGGCACAGCGTTGGCGCTCGACGTCGACGGCCGAGTGGGCGCCACCGCTGGCTCGCTCATCCCGCTGTTGGTGTGCGCGGTGCCGGTGCTGAACTTGCTGGTGGTTGTGATCGGCCGCGCCCGCCGTGGCGTCGCGTTCGACTCGCCCGCACGCGACCACCTCGTTTACCGGCTCGCAGGTGCGCCGGGTGCCGCAATCGCTGCGCTGGTTGCCGTCGAGATTGTGCTTGCCTCGCTCGCGGTAATGGTCGGCCGGTCGATGATCGGATGGCCCGTGGCCGCGGGCGTCGCGGCAGTGGTCTTGCTCGTGGTGCTGGTCGTGGCGTGCCGCCGCGCCGTGCACGAAGCCCCCGTGGTTGGGCTCCCGCGTGCGGTGCGCGTCGCCTCGCTCGCGGTAGTCGCATGTGTCGTGATCGGCGCCGCCGCGGCCGGCGTCGCGTTGTTGGCGGCCCGGCGGCCGCTGCGTGACGGCGCCGACACTGCAACCGCAGCGCTCAATGCGGGGCGTGACGGCGACTACGAACGGGCCAGCGCGCTGTTCGCAGACGCGCAGCGCTCTTTCTCAATAGGCCGCAAGAGGCTCGCGGGGCCAATTCCCGCGCTGGGGTTGTTGGTGCCGGTGGTCTCGTCGAACATGCGAGCGGCCCGTCTGCTGGCCGACGTCGGCGGCGAGTTGTCTACCTCGGGACGCACGGTGTCACGACAGGTACGCCCCGAACGACTGCGGATGCAAGGCGGCGCAGTGAACCTGGCCGAGATCGAGCGGGTCGCTCCGGCGCTGCGTAACGCGGCGGACGTCATGGCGCGGTCGAACCGGCGTATCACTGCCGCGCGGCTGCCGTATTTGGTCACACCTGTGCGCAACGCCGTTTCGACACTCCGCGACAAGTTGCAGTCCGTGAGCGCGACCGCACGCAAGGCCGCCGATGCTGCGGAACTGGCACCCAAGATTCTCGGTCAGGGCAAGCCGCGCCGCTACTTCCTGGCAATTGAAAACGACGCCGAGGCGCGCGCTACGGGCGGCTTCGTCGGCAACTATGGCGAGTTGGTTGCCGAGAACGGCCACATCGCGCTCGCGAAATTCGGCCAGGTGTCGGAACTGCGTGACGGCGGCGTGCCGTTCAACCAGCGCACACTCGACGCGCCGGCGTCGTTCAAGAACCGGTTTGCCGACCGCATGGCCGAGATCAGGGCGTGGACGCACGTCAACATCACGCCGGATTTCCCGACCGTGGCGCGCATGATGGAGTCGCTGTATCCGCAGTCGGGTGGACAGCGCGTCGACGGCGTCATCTCGGTCGACTCGGTTGGGTTGTCCGCTTTGCTCAAGCTGACGGGGCCGGTGAACGTGGCCGGATGGCCCGTGCCTTTCAGTGCGGACAACATCGTGAGCATCACGACCCGTGAGCAGTACGAGCCGAACCTCAGCTACACGGCGCGCCGCGATTTCCTTGGCGCCGTGGCCGAGACGGTGTGGCGGCGCGTTTCGGCCAGCGACTTGGGTACGCCGTACGCAATTGCTGACGCGCTCGGTCCTGCGAGCCAGGGACGTCACATAAACCTCGCGTTGCGCAATGCCCACGAGGCGCGATTTGTCCGCGACCTCGGCATTGGCGGTGCCGTGCCTCGCCCGCGCTCGGACTCGTTGCTGGTCGTGAACCACAACGGGGGCGGCAACAAGGTCGACGTGTACCTCCACCGTGACATCGCGTACCGCGTGCGTCTCGAACCCGATGCCGACGGGACGGCGAAGGTGACCGGGGTGCTCGACATGACGCTGCACAACGACGCACCGGCTAACGGGCTCACGCCGACCGTGCTCGGCGACGTGCTACAGGCGATCAAGCCCGGCGAGAACTTCTCACTGGCCGCGGTGTTCTCGCCGCTGCGGGCGGGCGCCGTGCTTGTCGACGGCAAGCGCTATCCGTTCCGCAGTGACGCCGACCTCGCCCAGCTCGTGCATTCCACGTACTTGCGCATCGCGCCGCGCACCGACATGAAGCTGCAGGTACTTTTAGCCGGCCGGGTTCCGCTCGTCGACGGCGACACGTACGCGCTCGACCTGCTTCACCAGGCCAGGGTCGAGGGCGACAAAGTCACGGTGAACATCGAAGTGCCCAAAGGCTGGGAGATCGTTCACAGCGATGGCCTGAAGCCCTCCGATGCGCAGCACGCCGCGCTGTTCTTCGACCAAAAGGTCGACCGCTTGGTCTCACTGCGCTTGCGCCGCGTAGGCGTTTCCGGGCTCTGGGACGCGGTGACGCGCTGAGCGGTTTGGCATAAAACCTCCGCCCAATGGGCAACAGCGTGACTCTAAGTGGGGATTGTTCGACATTGGCCGAATGAGGTGCAAGACTGTCCCGCAGCGCTATACGCACGCGCACCAATCTCAAGGTAGGTCGTAATGGTCAAAAAAGCATTCGCCGCACTCGCTGTCATCGCAGCGGCTGGCCTCGGCTTCGTCGGGTTCGCCCCGCAGAGCTCGGCCCAGACGATCGGTGGTTGTGCGAACCCCGACGTCTGCGGCTTCATTAATGCCTCAGGCTTCTCGATCATCGGGTTCGCGAACGGCACGTTCGGTTTTATCACCACCCAGCCGCCGTTCTTCGGTGCCGGCACCGGGCCCACGATCACTCCGACCGCGGCTCCCGCAGCCACCCGCACGAGCCGGCTTGGTCAGTGGGGCCTCGGGTCGCTGCCGGTCGTCCCGTCTCAGAGCGCGCTCCTCGCCAATCTGCCCTTGAACACGCGGTTGGCGAACAACGCAGCGGCCACCCACGACAACGGCATCGACGCCACAACGGTGGTGCCGGTCGCGCTTGGCCTGATGGGCCTCTACGGCGTGCTCATGGTCGCCGTTCGGCGCCGCGCCACGCAGGGCGCCGTAGCCGCCTAGCACCACGAACTTCGCGATACGAGGGACGGCCGAAGGGCCGTCCCTCTTCGCGTCCTGTCCCGTGGAGTTCGCGGGTTCCGACTGTCCTACGATGGGTTTCGTGGGACTGTGTGTTGCCTTCGGACCGCAAATTCGCGAAGGATGCGATCACGCCATGGTGCCGGCATCGAACGCGTGCTTCTGCGCACAGTGCGGCGTGAAATGCACGGGCAAGTTCGAAGGCTGCCGCGGCGTCTGGGCGGGCCAGCCCCCCATCCCTGCGAGTTTTGTCGAGCGGGCGAAAAGCGTTCCCGCGGCGTCGAACGGCTCCCGGCCGGCGCAGCCGGTAGGCGTAGACGCCACGCCGGCCAGCGCCCCCGCAGAGCCGGCGCAGACTACGGCGCCCCGAGTCTCGGGTGACTTCGTCATCGAACGCACGCTGGCTGAGCTTCACGACCAGATCGCCGCGCTTGCAGCGAGCGTGCAGCGCGTGGCTGATGCGCAGGCAGTGCAGTCGCGAACCGAGCTCGAAGTGCGCGAGTCGGTCCGCGACGTCGAAACCGAG
>JBEEFT010000124.1:0-3581 GCA_041166225.1 Actinomycetota bacterium
TGCGATCGTGCTTGCCGGTATCTGTGGGGCTCTTATCGGCTGGTCGCTGGTAAGTCTTGAGTGTCACGGAAACTGCGCTATGCCCGAATCGGTTGGCTTGTTGGTCGGCGGCATCACATTCGCGCTCGGTGTCGCCGTGGTCGCGGTACTTGGGCTGCGGGCGATGGCCGAATGGCGCGGCCAACTCGAACTCGAGGATTAGCCGGAAACGTGACTGTGGACGCGCCCGAGTCACGAACCTCAGAGCTCTACCGAACCATCGCGTTCAAAACTGCTTCTCGGCTCGCGTTGTCCAACATGATCGGTGCGGCGATCGTTTTTTCCTACGTCTCCTACGTGGTGCCGATCGGCCATTCGCAAAAGGTGCCGTCGTCGCAATACCTGCTCGTGCTGGTCGCCTACGCGATGGTCGCCACGCCTGTGGTCACCGTGGTCGGGCTGCGTTCGGCCCGCCACGTCCAAGAGTGGATCAACGCTGACCGCGCGCCGACACCGTCGGAAAAGGTCGCCGTGCTCGAGCAGCCTTACCTACAGACGCGATTCTCGTTCCGGGCGTGGGTCGGAGCTGCGCTCGTGTTCACGATCTTCAATCTCGTCAAGGGGGTGGGCGCCTACGACTGTGTGCGCATTGCACTCGGCGCGATTCTGGGGGGCCTGACCACGAGCGCCTTTTGCTTCCTGCTCGTCGAACGCATGCACCGCCCGGCGTTCTCGGCTGCGCTGCAAGACGGCGTGTTGCCGGAGCGTCACGGGATCCAGGTGCGATCGCGCCTGATGCTGATGTGGGCACTGGGTTCGGGCGTACCGTTCGTCGGCATCATCCTGGCGCCCACCGGTCGCGGCACCGCATCGCGCAGCGAGATCGTGGCGCCGATCGTGGTGCTGGCCATCATCGGCCTGATCGTCGGCCTGGTGGTCACCGAGATCAGCGCGCGGTCCGTCACCGACCCGCTCGACGAGTTGCGCGAAGGCCTCGAACGCGTCGCGGCGGGCGACCTCGACGCGCACATCGCAGTAGACAACGGTGGCGAGCTGGGCGAACTCGAGGCCGGATACAACCGGATGTTGGAGGGGTTGCGAGAACGGGACCGCCTCGCGGACTTGTTCGGCCGCCACGTGGGCGTCGACGTTGCCAAAAGGGCGATCGAAAACGGCGCCGCGCTCGGCGGCACTCTGCGCAACATGAGCATCTTGTTCGTCGACCTCATCGGTTCGACCACGATGGCTCTGCGGCGACCGCCGAACGAAGTGGTGGAACTGCTCAACGCGTTCTTCGGCGTGATCGTCACCGTGATGGAGAACAACCACGGCTCCGTGAATCGCTTCGACGGCGACGGTGCGTTGTGCGTATTCGGCGCGCTCGAAGACGACGCGCTGCACGCGACGAACGCCCTCACCGCGGCGCGCGAACTGGCCACCGCGCTCGACGTGCTGGGCGCTCGGTACCCCGAGATCCAGGCCGGCATCGGCGTGTCGAGTGGGTTCGCGGTGGCGGGCAACATCGGCGCCCGCAACCGCGTTGAGTACACCGTGATCGGTGATCCGGCGAACGAAGCGTCACGGCTCACCGATCTGGCGAAGGGCTCGCCCGGCCGAGTGCTCGCGTCGTCGAGGTCGGTGCACACCGCGCTGCCCGTGGAACAACAGCGGTGGGAGTACGTCGGGTCGGTGGCGCTGCGCGGCCGCAACGAGCTCACCGAGACTTACGAGCCCGCCGACTCAGACCGGCCCAGCGGTGAGACGGCGGCGGTCAGGGCGCGGAGCGAATAGCGCCGATCGCCTGCGCGACGTCGTCGTCGTCGATGTCGCAATGGGTCACGAACCGGGCCACGCCGGGCGCGATCGTGCCCGCCCGGACGCCGTGCTGTTCGAGGTGGGCGAGCAGTTCGTCGGTGTTGTGATGCGTGAAGTTCACGATGTTGGTCTGCACCGACACCGGGTCGCACGCGTCGGGCCAGCGCTCAGCCACTGCGTCGGCTAAGCGCCGGGCGCGCATGTGGTCGTCGGCCAACCGTTCGACCATCGATTCCAGTGCGACGAGACCGGCCGCTGCGATCACGCCCGCTTGGCGCATTCCGCCGCCGAGACGTTGGCGCTCGACGCGCGCGCGTGCGATCACGTCCGCAGGTCCCGCGAGCAGCGATCCCACGGGCGCGGCCAGGCCCTTCGACAGACACGACATCACGGTGGTCACTTCAGCCGCATAGTCGGCGGCCTTGACCCCGGTGGCGATCTCAGCGTTGAACAAACGGGCGCCGTCCATGTGGATGGGCAGCGGCCCCGCGGCGTTGTTCACCGCCCGCAGTTCGTCGAGGCTCCATGGGCGGCCGCCGGCGGGCAGGTGCGTGTTCTCCACGCACACGAGGCTGGGCGCCACGTAGTGATGGGCCGCCGCAGCGCGGTAGTGGTGCACGGCACCCGCGTCGATCGCGCCGTGTGTGTCGTCGACCATGAGGAATTGCGTGGCGCTGTTCAGTCCCCCAGCGCCGCCTTCGTAGATCACCATGTGTTGCCGCGCTCCGACGATCACGCCCGATCCCGGCGTGGCCAACACCCGCAGTGCCAACTGGTTCGCCATTGTGCCGGTCGGCACGAACAGCGCGGCGGGCTTTCCGACGCGCGCGGCGTAAGCCTCTTGGAGCGCGTTGACGGTCGGGTCTTCGCCGTACACGTCGTCGCCGACCACCGCCTCGGCCATCGCCGCGCGCATCGACGGGGTCGGCTGGGTGACGGTGTCAGAGCGGAGGTCGACCAAGCCGTCGGACATGGGCGCGTACGGTACTTGGCGCTGTGACCACACCCGACCCCGAGGCGCTGCGGCAACTCGCCGTGCGCGTCGCCCGCGACGCCGCAGCGTTCGTCGCCGACGCGCGGTCATTCGACACCGCGGGTTCGGGGCCCATCGGCGACGTCCTCATGGCGGGCACCACCACAAAGTCGTCGCCGACGGACCTCGTGACCGCGGTCGACAAAGCGAGCGAGGCGCGGATCGTGGCCGCGCTGCGCGAGCACCGACCCGACGACGGCGTGCTCGGCGAGGAGGGTTCCGGAACGGTCGGCACTACGGGCGTGCAGTGGGTGATCGACCCGATCGACGGGACGACCAACTTCGTTTACGGGTACCCCGCGTTCGCCGTGTCGGTAGCCGCCGTCGACGAAGCGTCGGGCGCGTCGATCGCCGGCGCGGTGGTCGACGTCGTGCGGGGCGAGGTCTTCAGTGCGGCCCGCGGCGCGGGTGCCTGGCTTGACCGTGATCCCCTAACGCTCGGTGCGGGACCCGTAGACATCGCTCACGCGTTGGTCGGCACTGGTTTTTCGTACTCGCGGGCAGTGCGCGCCGAACAAGCCGACGTGCTCGTACGACTCCTGCCGACCGTGCGCGACATACGTCGCGGTGGATCTGCGGCCCTCGACCTGTGCTGGGCCGCTGCCGGCCGCGTCGACGCCTATTTCGAGCGCGGCACCGCGGTGTGGGACCGGGCCGCGGGCCTGCTCATCGCGGGCGAGGCGGGACTCCAAGGCGGGTTCTCGGGCGACCTCGTGTGGGTGTCACACCCCTCGATCACCGACGAACTACTCGC
>JBEEFT010000125.1:0-36580 GCA_041166225.1 Actinomycetota bacterium
CCCACTGCGCCGCGAGGTTGGGCGGACTTACCTCGACGTCGACTTCGACCATGCCGGTGTCGGCGAGCAGCTGCTTGGCCTCGCTGCGGATGCGGTCTTCGACACCGGGCTCCAAGGTGACGCCGCCGAGATTCGGCACGATCGCCACGCGCTTGCCGGTGAGGTCGTTCGAACCGAGGCTCGCTTCCCACTGCCCGGCCGATGGCAACGTGCTCGGGTCGTATGGGTCGAAGCCGGCGCACACGTCGTAGTAGCGGGCCGAGTCGCGCACCGAGCGCGACAGGTTGCCGAGCACCACGGTGTTGGGCCGCATGTACGCGTGCGGAGCGCGGGTGATGCGCCCGAACGTGCCCTTGAATCCGAGCAGGCCCGTGTACCCGGCGGGGATCCGGATCGACCCGCCACCGTCACCACCGGTCGCCAACGCGACGAGGCCGCCCGATACCGCGGCGGCCGACCCACTCGAGCTACCGCCGACGGTGCGGCCTTGGCGCCACGGGTTGTGGGTGACGCCGTTGATCTTCGTGACGCTCACGTTGAGCCCGCCGAACTCGCTCGCCGTGGTCTGGCCGACGGGCACCACGCCCCCGCGCTCGAACAGCCGCAGCGCGTGGCGCGACGTGTAGGTGGCCACGCGGTCCTTGAACACGAGCGACGCTTCGGTCCACGGCCAGCCTTGCACCGGGTCGAGTTCCTTGACCGCCGCGGGTACTCCGCCGAAAGGCATCGACACGTCTGCCGTCGCCGCCGCGGCGCGGGCGCGATCGGCGTCGACGTAGGTGAATGCGTTCAGCGAAGACGCTTCGATTGCAGCGATCGTCGCGTCGAGTTCTTCCGCCGGCGATCGCTCGCCGGCGCGGAACGCATCGACCAATGAACAGGCATCGCCTTGCCAGGGGGTGTCGGGCACGCCGACAGCCTGCCCTACGAGAGCAGCTTCATGACGATCGCGTCGACAGTCGGCGCGATCTTGTTCGCCGCCGCGCGCGGCCGAGGCGCCGATGCAGCCACCACCGCGGCCTCGTTGAGCATCCCGAGCAACAGCTGGGCGGTGACGTGTATGTCGCCGGGCACCGCGCGTCCCTCCCGCGCCGCCGCATCGAGCGCCGGGGTGAGCAACTGCACACACGCAGCCTCGTTCGAGGCTCGCACCCACTGCGAGCCGAGCACCGTTGCCGCCTCGGTCAACAGGATCCGCACGACGGACGGATCGGTGCACGCCTTGAGGTAGGCGCGACAGCTCAGCCGGATCTGTTCGTACGCCGTCGACGCGCCCCGCGCCGCGGCCACGACTGCACGGCCGAGTTCAGCATCGAGTTGGGTTGCCACCGCTTCGAACGCCGCTTGCTTGGACTCGAAGTGGTGGTACAGCGCGCCGCGGGTGACACCGGCCCGCTCGGAAATCTCCTCGCGGCCGGTCGCCGCGAAGCCCTTCTCCGTGAACAACGCGCGGGCGGCGGCGACCAACGCGGCCCGTGTGGTTTCGCGGCGTTCGACCTGCGTAGGCACCCCAGCACTGTAGCGCGCTTTACATGCGTGCGGCCCGCATGTAACTTGCCGAGATGCCAGCTCGCACCCGATCAGCCGACGTCTGCATCGTGGGCGGTGGTTACGCCGGACTCACCGCGGCGCGGCGTCTCACCCAAGGCGGCCAGTCCGTAATCCTGCTCGAAGCGCGCGGCCGCGTCGGTGGGCGCGTGTACTCGAAGCAATCGAAGACCGGCGTCGTCGTCGACATGGGCGGCACGTTCGTCGGCCCAAACCAGGACCGCTTGCACGCGCTGCTCAAGGAGATGGGCACCACCACATTCAAGACGAACATGGAGGGCAAGAGCCTGCTCGCCTCGTACGGCAAGACCCGTCGCTACGACGCCCGCAAGACTCCCCGCCTCAACCCGGTGGGGCTGGCCAGTTTCGGCCAGGCGATGATGCGCCTCGACGCGATGGCGAAGAAGGTGCCGCTCGACGCGCCGTGGGCGGCGCCGAAAGCCGAATCGTGGGACGGCGCGACCATCGCGTCGTGGCTGTCACGCGCGAACGTTCCCACCAAGACCGCACGAGACCTGTTGGCAGCGACGTTCCGTGCCTGTTTCGCCTCCGAACTGAACGAGGTGTCGCTGCTGCACGCGTTGCTGCTCGTGCACTCGGCGGGCGGGTTGGTGAACCTGATGTCGATCGAAGGCGGCTACCAAGACAGCCAGGTCGACGGGGGGATGCAGACCGCGGCCAACGCCATGGCTGCGGACCTCGGAAACTCGTTGGTGTTGAACGCACCGGTCCGCCGCATCAACCAGAGCGGAGCGGAGGTGACCGTCGAAGCCGACGATCTCACGGTCACCGCTCCCCACGTGATCGTGGCGATCCCGCCTGCGCTCGCGGGCCACATCGTGTGGAACCCGATCCTGCCCAACGACCGGGCCATTCTCATGACGGCGATGCCGGGTGGCACCGAAGTCAAGACCGTGGCGATCTACGACGAGCCCTTCTGGCGCAACGACGGGCTGGCCGGCTCGTCCGCCGCCATGGACGACATCGCTGAGGTCACGCTCGACACGACGCAACCCGGCACCGGCTTCGGTCAACTCGCCAGCTACGCCGCGGGCGGCAAGGCGCGCGCCCTCGCCCGCATGTCCGAGGCCGACCGGCACGCCGCGATTCTCAAGACGTTCACCACGAGGTTCGGCCCGAAGGCGGCCAAGCCCATTGAAATGCTCGACATGAACTGGGTGAGCGAAGAGTGGACGCGAGGCTGCTCGCTGGCCCGCATGGGACCAGGCGTGATCACCAACTTCTTCCACGTAATCCGCGAACCATTCGGGCGCGTGCACTGGGCCGGTACCGAAACCGCGACCGTAAGCCACGGCGCGATCGACGGCGCGGTGCGGTCGGGCGAGCGGGCCGCGCAAGAAATCCTCGGCCGCGAGTAGCTTCCGCGCATGGCGCTTACGGACGAGCGTGTCGTCTCGGAAGAATCGCTCGAGTTCTTCAACGCAAACGGGTTCGTATTGGTGCCCGACCTGCTCACGGCGGACGAAGTCGACCGCTACGGCCGAGCCGTTGCTGCGGCGGTCACCGAGCGCACCGCAGCGCACCGCGTACCGCTCGAAGAACGCAGCCGCTACCAGCAGTCGTTCGTGCAGTGCATGAACCTGTGGGAAGACCGACCGGATGTGGCGCCGCTCACATTTCACCCGCGCATCGGTCAAGCCGCGGCCGAGTTGATGCAGGTCGACGCGTGCCGGTTGTGGCACGACCAGGCGCTCGTGAAAGAGGCGCACGGCCGCGAGACCGACGCGCACCAGGACCACCCATACTGGCCGATCAAAGAAACGAACTCGATCACCGCGTGGATTCCCTTCGTGCGCTCGACCGTGGCCAACGGCGCGCTCGGCTACGTGCCCGGGAGCCACGCGATCGGCATGCGCAAGTTCGTCAATATCTTTTTCGGCGAACCGCAAGACATTCTGAGCGAGCCCGAGATCCGCGACGTGGAGCCGGTATTCCTCGAGGTGCCACCGGGATCGGTCGCGTTCCACCATGGGCTCACCGTGCACCTCGCCGGCGCGAACACCACCGACCACAACCGGTGGGTGCACACGATCATCTACTTCCCCGACGGCGCAACGCGCGGTTACCCGTACCCGCACTTCTCCGTCGACCGCGGCGGCATTGAAGTCGGCCAGAAGATCGATAGTGACGCCACCCCGATCGCATGGCCCCGCCCGACCGGCGCACCGATTCCGCCGCTGCCGTCGCGGGCGTTCGAACTCGACGAGAAGATCGCCCGTACCGGTTCGTTCCCGCGGCGCTCCTGATCAGCGCCGGGTCAGCAACTCGAGCACTGTGCTGAGCTGACCCTGCGGGTCGCTCTGGAGGCCGAAGCGCCCGCCCACGTCGCTGAAGCCGATGCCGGCGTAGAACAACGTTTTGGCTCGGATGTCGGCTTCGTCGTGCGAGAACCCGAGCAGCTCGAAGCTCTTGAGGATCGCCGCGAAGGCCAAATCGTCAGACGCCTTCATCGCGTTGTTCGCCCGCATGTCGATGCGGGCCCAGTCGCGCATGGCGCGCTCGAGGCGACTCAGGCGGTTGTCGTATGAGTACGCCATGGCGTCTTTGAGACTTTGCTTCGCGTCGCGCTGAGCCATCTCGGTGAACTGATCGCGAAAGATGCGGGCGCCGTCTTCGTAGTACTTCGCCATCGCGCCGAGGAACGCGTCGAGGTCGGTGAAGTGCCAATAGAAGCTGCCCTTGGTGACACCGAGACGTTCGCACAGGCGCTGGATCTTCACGCCGGTGATGCCTTCTTCGGCCAACAACTGCAGCCCGGCCGTGATCCAGTCGGTCACGCCGAGGCGCGTGCTGTTCGCCGACGTCATTGTTGGCCTTCCGCGCGCGCTCGCATCGCTGCCATCGCCTCGTCCATGTTCATCTCGTCGAAGAGGTGACGGATGTTCGACGTCTGACCGCCGTAACCGAGGAGCACTCCGTCGGGCGACCAGATGTGGATCGACGAGTGGCCGTATCCGCCCACCGCAAGATGTCCGTGCATCTCCATCAACACCCAGTCGGATTCGGTGCTCGGACCGAACCGCATCGAGTTGTCGAGGCTGGTACCGCCGCCCATCTTGCCGGCACCGCGTGCGACGGCGGTAGGCGACATGTCGGCGAGGTAGCCGATGATCGCGGGGCTCGCAGGCTGGCCGGTGACCCGCGCCCACAAAACGAACGAGCCCTTGGTGCGCTTCTCGTCTTCGGGAAGCTCGACCGAGCGGAACTCCGCCGCGCGGAAGAAATTCGGGTCGTTCCGCATCTGCGGCGGGCCCGGAAAGAAGTCGCCCGCATCTTGGGGGCCGGCCACGTTCGGCATCTGCACGAACTGGCCTTCGATGCCGCCCTCGCGGGGCAGCGCAGTCGAGCCGACCGACGTGAACATCAGCTGGCCGCCGACGTGGCCGGTCACCTGCAACTGGTTGATCCGCTTGCCTTTGGCCACGATCACGGTGTCGAGTTCGACCACCGACCCGACCTGCGCCGTTGACACGTATTGCGTGGTGATCCATACCGCGGGCGCGTCGGTCGCGGCCTCCATGCACGTGGTCGACGCTGCGATCGCAGTGCCGCCGAACAGCCCGCCGTCGGGGCGGCACAGCTTCATGTCCAGCGTGAACCGACCGGTAAGGCCGCGCTCGGTCTCTTCGAACTCGAGCGGCACGAGCGCGAGATCCGCCGCGCGTGGGTACGCGGTCAACGGAGGTCGAATCCGAGCCGGGCGCTGCGCACCGCGCCGACGAAGACGTTCGGTTCGATGTCGGCCGCTTCGACCACGCGCAGGTTCTTGATCCGCGGCGCGAGGTTGGCGAACAACATGCGCAACTCTTGACGGGCCAGCGGCGCACCCAGACAGAAGTGGGTCCCAAAGCCGAATGCGACCTGCGGGTTCGGCGACCTGCGAATGTCGAAGCGGTACGGGTCGTCGAAGACCAACTCGTCGCGGTTGGCCGACGGATACAGCAGACACACCTTGTCGCCCGCCTTCACCGCGGTATCTGCGATGTGGCTGTCTTCTGTGGCGGTACGGAAGAAGTTGTTGAGCGGTGTGACCCAGCGCAGCACTTCTTCGACCGCCCCCGGGATGAGCGACGCGTCGGCGGCCATCGCATCCCACTGATCGTTGTGGTCGGCAAAGGTCATGAGCCCGCGGGCGATCGTGGTGCGGGTCGTCTCGGCGCCGCCAGAAATGAACAAGCCGGTCTCTTGCATGATGTGGCCGTCGTCCATCGGGCAACCCTTGAGCTCACTCTGCGCCCAGATGCCGACCAGATCGTCGTTCGGATTGATACGCGCCTCGGCCAAGATGGGTGCGAGCACGGAGTTGAACTCCATGATCGCTTCCACGAACTGGCCGGCCGCCACCGGGTCGCGGCCCACCTCGTCCGTGCGCATCAGGCGCTCGCTCGCGGTCTTGATCAACGGCCACTGATCGTCAGGGAAGCCGAGCAGGAACGCGGTCATCTTCGCCGGGAACGGCGCCGCGAGTTCGTTGACGAGGTCGACCTCACCCTTGTCGATGAATGCGTCGATCAACTCGTCCATCACGCGCGCGATCACCGGCTGGAGATCGTTGACCGCCTTGGGCGTGAAACGACGGGCGACAAGCTTGCGTTGCTCGGCGTGGTCAGGGTCGTCAAGCGCGATCGTGTCCTGCTCGCCTGGGGCACCGACGAAGCGGTACCCCTGGCTGCTGCAGAACGTGGCGTCGCGACGTTCGACGTCGATGACTTCGGCGTGGCGCAGTACGCCCCAGATGCCGTTGACGTCGTCGCGGCAGACGGCGCCCTCGTGACGCAGTTCGCGCAGCGTCTCGTGCATGCCGTCGATGTCGCCGTAAAAGGCGGTCGACATCAAATCGATCGGCGCGCTACTCACCGCTTAGATGCGCTCGATGACCGTGCCCGAGCCCAGCCCGCCGCCACAGCACATCGTGACCATCGCGCGCGTGCCGTCGACGCGCTCGAGCTCGTGCAGCGCGGTGGTCAGCAGCCGCGCTCCGGTGCAACCGACCGGGTGACCGATTGCGATCGCGCCACCGTTCACGTTGACCTTCTCGGGGTCGGGCCCGCACTCGCGTTCCCACGCCAGCACCACCGACGCGAACGCTTCGTTGACCTCGAACAAGTCGAAGTCGTCGATCGTCATGCCGGTCTTGCTGAGCAGCTTCTGGGTCGCGTCGATCGGGCCGGTGAGCATGAGGACGGGATCGACACCGACGAGGCACTGCGCCACGACGCGGGCCCGCGGCGTGAGGCCGAGTTCCCTTGCTCGCGACTCGGTGGTGAGCATGATCGCGGCGGCGCCGTCGGAGATCTGTGACGACGTTCCGGCCGTGTGCACACCGTCTTCGCGTGCCACCGGCTTGAGCGTGGCGAGCTTTTCCAGACTCGTCTCGCGCAGGCCTTCGTCACGCGCGACCACTTGCGTCTCGCCGGTGTCGTTGCCCTCGGCGTCGAAGATCGGTGCGGTCACCGGAACTACTTCGCGCTCGTAGCGGCCTTCGTTCCACGCCTGGTTGGCGAGCGTCTGTGAACGCAGCCCGAACGCATCACAATCTTCGCGGGTGACGCCCCACTTCGCCGCGATGCGCTCGGCGCCTTCGAACTGCGAGGTGCTCTCGTAGGGGTACTGCTTCGAGAACGGATAACCCGGGCCGCTGCGCATCGCGGCACCGAGGCCGACGCGCGACATGGACTCGACGCCGCACGAAATCGCGACGTCGGCACCACCGGACATCAACAGACCCGTCGCCAGGTTGGTCGCCTGCTGCGACGAACCACACTGGCTATCGACGGTTGTCGCGCCGGTGGTCAGCGGCAGGCCCGCGGTAAGCCACGCGCCGCGCGCGATGTTGAAGGTCTGCTCGCCGACCTGGCTGACGCAGCCACCGACAACCTGGTCGACGAGTACGGGGTCGATCCCGCTGCGCTTCACGAGCTCGGACTGGACTGCGCCGAGCAGATCAATGGGGTGCAACGTCGAAAGACCGCCCGCTCGCCGACCAATCGGCGAGCGGACGGCCTCGACGATGACTACGTCATCAGCCACGACTCAGTCCGAGGTGACTTCGAGGATCTTCTTCTGCAGCGCTTCGGCGGCAGCGGGGTCGGGCTGAGCGCCGCCCTGCATGGCCATGAGCTTGGTCATGTCGCCTTCGACCTTGATCTTGCCGCTCATGAAGGCCTGCATCGCGGCCTGCTGATTGCCGTTGATGAACATGTCCTTGGCCACGTCGTAGGGCAGCGTCAGCTTCGTCGGCGCATTGTCGAGCAGGCCGGTGTTGAACTCGCCGTTCTGCACGTGCAATTCCTTGTCGCCCTCGGGGCCGCCGGTGACGACCATGTTGATCTCTGCGGTCGGCGGCATCATGCTCGCGCCGCCGGACTCTGCGGCGATGCGCTTCACGTCTTCGAGCCAGGCGTCGGACAGGAACGGGTTGGGCATGGGGGTCCCCCTTTAGAACGGTTGAAGCCGGGACCATACCCTACGGAATGGTGTGGTGGTCCTGTCGGCGGGAACGCCGGCGGCGGGGCGGCCGCCAAACACCGTCGGCGGTCTATTTCCGCTTGTACTCGGGCGGCCGCTTCTGCAGGAAGGCCGATACCGCTTCTTGTTGGTCGGCCGAATACGACGACAAAATCTGCGTGCGGTTCTCGAGGTCGATGCCCGCTTGCAAGCTGCCGATTTCACGGTTGGCCCACGCGACTTCCTTGGTCATCCACACGCCGAACGGCGAGTTCGCCACAATCTGCGAGGCGACGTTCAACGCAGAGTTCACCGTTTCGCCGTCGGGGACGACCTCACTCACCAGCCCGTACTTGTCGGCCTCGGCTGCGCTGATCAGGCGGCCCGTCAACATCATCTCGGTCGCGCGTGATGCACCGATGAGTCGCGGCAAAAGCCAGCTCACCCCGACGTCGCACCCCGACAGCCCGATGCGCACGAACGCCACGTTGAATCGCGCCGATTCGCTGCACTCGCGTACGTCCGACGCCAGCGCGAGCGCCAGGCCGCCACCGGCGCACGGCCCGTTCACGGCTGCGATGACCGGTTGGCGCAACGCGCGCAAGCGCGGGATCAGCCCGGCGATGTGCTGTTGCACAGCCAGGCCTGCGGCGGGACCACCCCAGCCGTTTTGCCGCGGGGCGGAACCGAAACCGGTCAGGTCGAGCCCGGCACAGAATCCGCGCCCCGCCCCCGTGAGGATCACCACGCGGCACTCGGCGTCGTTCTCGATTTCGTCGCAACGCTCGTACAGGCGCGTGACGAGTTCTTCGTTCATCGCGTTCAACTTGTCGGGACGGTTGAGCGTGAGCTGGGTGATCTCGGGCGTGAGCTTGTCGAGCAACACCGTGTCGGCGGAGGGGGGAGCCATGCGGCGTTTCTAATGGCTGGAGGAGCGAACGTTGCCGTAGCGGTGGCGCGTCTCGGACACGCACTGCTCGCGCGTCCAGTGCAGTAGTTCGAGCCGACCCACCGAAGTGACCGGCGCGTCGTCTACCGAAATGCCGAGTTCGTCGCACTCGGCAAACACGCGATCGCTCGGACAACCGAGCACGCGCACCTTGGCGGGGTTGATCTTGCGCAGCCGTGCGGCGAACTCAAGGTCGCTTTCGTGCGACACGATCACGGTGACGCCCGCGGCCTTCGCGGCGGCCCGGCACCGTTCGACGTCCGCCCCGTCGGCTCCGTCGCCCGCCCATACCGCTACGGGCCGGTAATACGGCACGTAACGAAACACGTTCGACTCGGCGGTCAACGCAGAGGGGTCGTGGTCGAGGGCGAAGTGCTCGGCCCACGCGTCCTCGTAATCCGCTTCGCCGCGGTCGTCGCTCCACCGGCCCATCGTGAGGACGTAGTTGGGGCCGCCCGCCTTGGCCGCGGGGCCCATCACCGATCGCTTCCACCCGCCGAAGGGCTGGCGCCCCACGATCGCACCAGTGATTGGGCGATTGACGTAAAGGTTGCCGGCGTCGACGCGGTCAACCCAGCGCGCGATCTCGGACGGGTCGAGCGACTGCAGCCCCGCGGTGAGCCCGAAGGGGGTGGCGTTCTGCAGTTCGATCGCGTGCGCGAGCGAGTCGGCCCGCATAAGGCCGAGCACGGGCCCGAAGCATTCGGCGCGGTGAAACCACGAGTCGGGTTGGACGCCGACCTTCACGGCCGGCGTCCAGAGTCGCTCGCCGATCTGGCGCGGCTCGACAAGCCAA
Organism: Actinomycetota bacterium; assembly: GCA_041166225.1. Classification (GTDB taxonomy): domain Bacteria; phylum Actinomycetota; class Acidimicrobiia; order Acidimicrobiales; family JACCXE01; genus JACCXE01. Next base: position 9,762 of record JBEEFT010000125.1, read on the forward strand.
CTCTCGCCTTCGTCGAGCGTGGTCAACGCCCGCAGCGGGTTGTCGGCAGCCGGCGCAATCAGCGGGCCCATCGTGGTGTCCACGTCGGCGGCGTCGCCGACACGCACGCTGCGCACGGCGTCGGCCAGTCGGGCCAGGAACGCGTCGTCGTCGTACACCGACGCTTCGACGATCGCGAGGCTCGCGGCGGAACACTTCTGCCCGGCGTGACCGAAGGCCGACTTCACGATGTCGCGCACGGCGCCGTCGAGATCCGCGGCAGCCGTGACCACTACCGCGTTCTTGCCGCTCGTCTCGGCGTGCAGCGCGAGTTGCGGCTTCCACGCCCGGAACATCCGCGCCGTGTCCGACGAACCGGTGAGGATCACGGCGTCGACGTCGGCGTGAGTAATCAAGCGTCGGCCCGCGTCGTCGTCGTCACAGGGCACGAACTGCACAACGTCGTGAGGTACCCCACCGCGCCGGCACTGCTCGACGATTATCTGCGCGACGGCGCGCGTCTCGGGCGCCGGTTTGAGGATCACCGCGCTGCCCGCGGCCAATGCCGCGAGCACGCCACCCGACGGGATCGCGTACGGGAAGTTCCACGGCGACGCCACCACGGTGACGCGATATGGCTCGAACGTCGCGCCGGCCGCGGTGAGCGCGTCGATAGTTGCGCCCGACGCGGCGTAGTAGCGGGCGAAGTCGATGGCCTCGGACACTTCGGTGTCGCCTTCGGCGACGGTTTTGCCGGCGGTGTGCGCCATCGCTGCGATCGTGTCGCCCCGGTCGTGACCCATCACCTCGGCCACGCGCCCCAAGATCGCCGCGCGATCGCTGGTCGACATCACGCGCCAACCCGTCGACGCCGAGCGCGCCCGCTCGACAGCGCCGTCGACGTCGTCGACCGAGGGCGCCCTCCGCGGCGAGCGACACGGCTCAGTCCAGTGCGCCAACCGATCGCCGATCCACCGACGATTCACCGCCGACGTGAAATCGGTGTCCGGCTCGTTCTCAAACCGACTTTGGGCGCACCGCTGACCCCCGTCCGACCGGAATGCGCCCAAAGTCGGGGAATGCGGGGTGGTGCGGTCGGCGGGCGGGCCGTGACGGCGAGGGCGCGACGGCGGGAGTTGGCGGTCGTCGACGGCGCGCAAGAAGCGTTGCTTTTCGGTTTCCCAGGCGTCGCTGCCGACCTTCATCGTGAACAGCGAGTGCAAGAAGTTATCCGGCGCGGCGTTTTCGTCGAGGCGGCGCGCGAGGTAGGCGACGGCGGGTTCGAGGTCGTCGCGGGGCGTGGCCGGCCCGTACAGCAACAGCCCGCCGGCCGCACGCGCCACCGCGGCGGCTTGCGGCGGGGCCATCCCTTCGAGCATCTCGATCTCGACGCGTTCCTCGGCGTGCAAGTGCTTGCGTAGCGTCAGCGCCCACGCGACGTCGAAGAGGTTGTGCGACGCCACGCCGACTCGCACTGCGGCCGCGAACCGCGGATCGAGAACCGCGTCGAGCATGCGTTTGTAGTTCGCGTCCACCGCTGCCTTCGTGTCGAAGGGCGCCGCGGCCCACCCGTGAAGTTCGGCGTCGACGTGTTCCATCGCGAGGTTGGCGCCCTTGACGATGCGGATCTTTATCTGGCCGCCTCCCGCGGCGTGGCGCGCCGTGGCCCACTCGCACAGGTCGACGAGCGCGGCGTATGAGTCGGGCAGATAGGCCTGCAACACAATGCCGGCATCGAGACCGAAGAACTCGGGCTCGCAGAGTGCGTCCTTGAACGCCGCAATTGTGAGGTGGAGGTCGCGGTACTCCTCCATGTCGAGATTCACGAACTTCGCCGGCGAAGTCGCTTGTGCGGCGCGGTACAACCCGCGCAGGCGGGCGACGATCCGTTCGACGCTGGAGTCGAAAGACAACACGTCGAGTTGACTGCAGATCGCCGAGATCTTCACGGAGACGTAGTCGACATGGGGCCGTTCGAGAAGCGCGATCACGTCGGCGACGCGGCGCTGGGCTTCGTCCTCGCCCAGGATTGCCTCGCCCAAGAGATTCACGTTCATGTGGACGGATGCGGCGCGCTGTCGCTCCAGACGTTGTTGCAACTGCGGCTCTTCGGCCGGCAGCAACACCGGTTCGGTCTCCTTGCGGACGCGCGCGGCGACCATCGGCATGATCACGCTCGGCAGCGCGCGCGACGCGAGTGCTCCGGCGCTCAGCATGAGGCGATCGACGGGCCCTGCGAACGGCGGCAGCCCTGCGGCAACCAGCGCGCGAAAGCGCTCGGCCGCGCGCACCGGGTCGTCGATGCGCAAGACTTCGTCGGCTAATTCCAGCGTGAAGAGCCGGCTCGCGTCGTCGGCAAGCATCTTGGCGAGCCGCCGCCGCCGGCGGCGCTGGCTGCTGGTTTCCTGTTTGGCCGCCGCCCGCAACAAGTCGGCAGCCAGCTCGACTGCTTCTGCCGCCAAGACTTCGTCGCGCGTGTTCACGTCCGTAGTGCGTGAACGCTTTCGACGAACCGGTCGATCCCCCACTGCAGGTCGGACTCGCTGATGGTCAGCGGGGGCGACAGCCGCAACGTCTGACCGTGCGTGTCCTTCGAAAGCACGCCGCGGGTCATGAGGTCTTCGGCCACAAATCGAGCCGTACCCACTTCGGGCGACAGATCCACGCCGGCCCACAGGCCTCGGGTGCGCACGGCGTCGACGCCCAAACCCTGCAACGCGACCAACCCGGCGCGCAGCACCGGCTCAAGCTCGGCGGCGCGCGCAAACAGCGAGCCGTCGGCGACGAGTTCGATCACGGCGAGCCCCACTGCGCACGCCAGCGGGTTGCCGCCGAACGTCGAACCGTGCGAGCCGGGGGTGAGGACGTCCATCACGTCCCAGTCGGCGACGCACGCAGACAGCGGCATGATGCCGCCGCCGAGTGCCTTGCCGAGCACGTAGATGTCGGGCACCACCGCATCGTGGTCGCACGCGAACAGCGACCCAGTGCGCCCGAAGCCGCTCTGCACTTCATCGGCAATCAACAACACGTTGTTGGCGGTGCACGCCTCGCGCAACCCGGCCAAGAAACCCGGCGGCGGGATGAGCACGCCGGCTTCGCCCTGGATCGGCTCAACCAGTACCGCGGCGACGTTGGCGTCGAACGCGTGCGTAACCGCAGCGAGGTCGCCGTAGGGCACCCGCCGAAAACCGGGAGTGAACGGCCCGAAGCCCGCGCGCGAGTCTTCGTCGCTCGAGAACCCCACGATCGTGGTGGTGCGGCCGTGGAAGTTGCCGTCGAACACGACGATGGTTGCCGCATCGGCCGCAATCCCTTTGCGTTCGTAACCCCACCGCCGCGCGATCTTCAGCGCCGTCTCCACCGCTTCCGCGCCGGTGTTCATCAGCACCGCGGCGTCCTTGCCGCACAACGCAGTGAGCGCGGCGCAGTACGGCCCGAGTAGCTCGTTCGAGAACGCGCGCGAGGTGAGGGTGAGCTTGTCGAGTTGATCGTGGGCCGCCGCAACCAACGCCGGATGGCGATGGCCGAAGTTCAGCGCGGAGTATCCGCACAACATGTCGAGATAGCGGTGACCGTTTACGTCGGTGACCCATGAACCGTCGCCGGAGGCCAACGTGACGAGCAGCGGCTTGTAGTTGTGCGCGGCGTGGCGCCACTCGAGATCAACCGGGCGCGTATCGAGTGCGGTCATCGCGCGTTCGCCTCTCGCAGTTCGAGGGTGCAGCACTTCACCGCGCCGCCCGCCTTGCGGAGTTCGCTCATGTCGACGGGGACAGGGTCGTAACCGCGGGCCCGCAGAGCGTCAATGAATTCGTACGCACCCGAAGGCACGACCACGTGATGACCGTCGGAGAATGCGTTGCAACCGAACGCAGCGGCGTCGGTTTCGCTCACGACGATCGCGTGCGGAAAGCGCGTGGCGAGCCACGCTTGGGAACTGGCGTCGAACGCCGCCGGGTTGTACGCGACGTTGTCGTCGGACAGCACCGCTAGCGCGGTATCGAGGTGGTAGTAGCGCGGGTCGACCAGTCGCAGCGAGACGACGTCGGCACCGAGGCGCGACCGGACCTCGTCGTGCGCAGCGATGTCGGTGCGGAAGCCGAACCCGGCGAGTACCTCGTCGCCCACGGTCGCGAAGTCGCCTTCGCCCTCGTTCACGAACGCCGCCTCGCCGTCGGACACGAACCCGTGCGCGTCGAACCATCGCGCGTAGGGCCCTTCCTCACCGCGTCGTTCGGCGTAACGGAACCGCGCGGGGTACACGCGGCCGCCGATCACCACGCCGCTGTTCGCCACGAAGACCATGTCGGGGAGACCGCGCACCGGTTCCACGAACTCGACCGTGTGACCCAGCGACTCATACGTCCGCACCAACTGTTGCCACTGCTGCACAGCGCGTCGCCGGTTCACGGGTACGTGTGCGTCCATCCACGGATTGATCTCGTAGGACACCGCGAAATACTCCGGTGAGCACATCAACAGATGCCGCGAGCGGTACGCGTCGCCAACCGGTTCGCGAGAGACGACGAGGGAATCAACCGACATACCACGACGGTACGATCCGGTCGAGACGCGAACAACCCGTCGCCACTGCGTTGTACACGCCTTATGCTGCTTCACAACCCCTATTCGCGCAAGAAAGCTGCACCAGAATGGTTCGTGACGAAATAGATAGGCAGATCGTCTCGCTGCTCGTCGAGGATGCTCGCCGGAGCTTCAACGACATCGGCGACCGCGTGGGTCTGTCGGCACCAGCGGTTAAGCGTCGGGTCGACCGGCTCGAAGACACGGGCGTGATCCGCGGCTACGCCGCAGTTGTCGACCACGCGATCGACGGCGCCACCATGGAGACCTTCGTCGAGCTCTACTGCGGCGGCCGCACGGCTCCAGCCGATATCCGCACGATCGTCGAGCAGTTCGACCAAGTGGCCGAGGCCTTCACAGTGAGCGGTGAAGCGGACGCGCTGTTGATGCTGCGCACGCGCGACATCGCTGAACTCGAAAGCACGCTCGAGCGCATCCGCGCCCACAAGTCCGTCGACCGCACCAAGTCGGTGATCGTGTTGTCGCGGCTGCTCGACCGGCCGCGGCCGTAGCGACTGGCTCTACGCGGTCGACGTAAGTGTTGAACTGACGTCGCCGGTAACGGGCTGGTTGAACGCGCTGCCCTCGAAGGTCTGGTGGCTCGCCTTCGGCACCCGCAACGACATCGACCACTGCTCGGTGTCGTGCAGCGTGACGTTCACGCTGTTAGCCGCGTTGTTCGCGTGCACGTTGGTGGCGATGCCCACGATGTCGCCGCTGCGCGACGTCACACTCCCCGAGATGGTGGCGGTGAGCTGACCGATCGGGCTCGCACACGTGCCCGACCCGTTGAACGTCTTGCCCGGCGTCGGTGGCCAGGGTGGCACAGGCACGCCGTTTCCAAAGGCGCACGTAATCGTGGCGCCGCGCGCGCTCATCCGCGCACCGGTGATGTACGGACCGTTGGCGCGGAAGTCGTAGGTCAACACCAACGGAGCTTGGTTCGGGTCGTAGTAGCGGTTGAACGTCTGGGTTGGACCGCCGCTCACCACGAGCGTCCCGTTGGGCGGGACGGGCCCGTCGGGCGTCGTGCCACTCTGCGCGTACCCGTACGTGCCGACCTTGGCTGGCCCGGGCACTGCGTTGGGATCCGCAGACGGCGCGGGCGTGGCCCCTGAACCGCCACCGGCGTTCGCAGCAGCGGCAGGCGCGCCGCCTTTTTTCGTGGTCGCCGAGTTCGTGCCTGCGCCCACGGCGGTAGTGGTGGGCGAACCGGCATCGAGCGTCGAATCACTGCTGGCGTCGGTCGACGTGGTGGCGCGATTGGTGAGCTCGGCCGCGGTCTTCTGCTCGTTACCTCCGCCTCCGCCACACGCGCCGGTAAGGAGAGCGAGAGCGAAGACGAGCGCGCCGACACGGCGGCGGTTGACGGTGCACAACATGCGGGAAAGCTTGCCAGCCCTCGCGACGAAAAGGACAACGCCCCCCACAGGCGGATGTGTCACTGTTACATCCGTATGCTCTCTGTATCACCCGGGTCCGAGCGTGACACCGACGCCACCACTGAACGCATCGTCGACGCCGCGTATCGCGAATTGCTCGACTTCGGTGTGCGGCGCGTCAGCGTCGACAACATCGCCAAGAAAGCCGCGGTCGCTCGCATCACCGTGTACCGACGCTTTGCCAATCGTGACGAGCTGCTCGCGGCGGTCGCCGTGCGCGAGGGCACGCGCCTGTTCGAGCGCGTCGATGCGGTGATCGCCGAGCAGGGCTCCACCGCCGACCAACTCGTCGAAGGATTCGTCACCATCTTCCACGCCGTGCGCACCCACCCACTCGTCAAGCGCACTCTCGCTAGCGAACCCGACGTCGCCGTCGCGTGGCTCACCGCGCAGGCCGGACCGATCATCGGCCTCGCCCGCGATTACCTCGCCGCCCACTTGGCCGACGCGCAGCGCCGGCGCCGCTTGGCGGCATTCGACCAGCGCCCGGTGGCGGAGTTGATCGTGCGTCTCGCGGCTTCGTTCGTGCTGACGGCAGATAGCTGCATACCAATGAAGACGAACGACGACGTGCGGGCGTTCGCCCGTACGTATCTGTTGCCGATGATCCCTACGGGAGGGAGACGCTCATGACCGCGTCCATCGTCCGGCGGCGCGCCACCGACGTACGCATTTTCGGCGCGGCCGGCTACGCCCTTGCGCTCCAAGTGGCGCATCCGACCGTCGCCGCCGGAGTGCGCGAACACTCCGACTACGCGGTGAACCCCTGGGGCCGCTTCTTCGGAACGGTGGACTTCGTCAACCTGCTCGTCTACGGCAAGCCCGAGCAAGCGGCGATCGCCGCTGGCAACCTGCGCGAGATGCACCGGCGGATCCGCGGTACCGACCTTGACGGCACGAAGTACTCGGCTCTGGACCCCACCGCCTACGCGTGGGTGCACGGGACATTGGCCGAAGGCATCGTGCGGGGCCATCACGTGTTCGGCACCGAGTTCACACGTCCCGAGAAGGAGCAGTTTTGGTGCGAGTGGCTCGAACTGGGAGCGCTGCTCGGTGTGCGCGACCGTGATCTGCCCGACACGTGGCACGGCTTCGAGGCGTACCGCGACGACATGATCGACAATGTGCTCGTGCACAACGACGTGATCGAGGCCGTCCAACGGACCTCGGCGCGCGCCACCGGCGGTTCGCCGTTCCCGTGGCTGTCGCCGCGGGTGTGGGGCGTGGCCGGACGGCCGCTGGGCAAGTACGGCGCATTCCTCGCGCGCGGCACCATGGGCGCCAAGCTGCGGGCCAAGTTCGAGATTCCGTGGTCACCGCGCCAACAGGCGGCTTTTGCGCGCATCGCAGCGGCGCACCGGGCCGCGCGTCCCGTGCTCGTGCCGCCGCTGCGCCAAGCCGGACCGCTGGCCCTGAAAATCCGCAGCCGCGAGATAGCGGCCGGCCCGTTCGCGTCGCGATGAGCGTGGCCACCGAGTTCCGCGGCCCTTACGCGAACGGCGCGCCACCATCGTCGCTCGCGATCAACGCCCCCGATCTCACGAAAGCGGGGGTGCGCGACCTGTGGCGCGCCTTCGTGGTGCAACTCACGATCTCGCTTTGCGTGCTGCGCGCCGTGGCGACGTGGGTCGTCGCTCGCCGCAACCGTTCGTTGGCGCGCGCCGCGTCCGACGGACTCGTCGACGCGTTCGAACGCCTAGGCCCCACTTTCGTGAAGGCCGGGCAGCTGATCACGTCGTCACCCGGCGTGTTCCCGGCGCCGCTGGCCGAAGCGTGCAAGCGCTGCCTGAGCGAAGTGCCGCCGTTCCCCGCCGCCGAGGTGCGCAAGGTGATCGAGCAGGACCTCGGCGCGTCGGTCGACGAGATCTTCACGAGTTTCGACGACGTGCCGCTTGCATCAGCGTCAATCGCGCAGGTGCACGCGTGCGTGTTGCCCGACGGACGTCAAGCCGTGCTGAAGGTGCAACGACCGGGGGTGCGTCGCACCGTGAACAGCGACCTCAAGAACCTCTACAAGATCGCCAAGATTGTCGGGCGCTCGAAGAAGGCCGACCGCCTGCAGCCCACGAAGATGATCGAGGACATGCACCTCACCGCGAATCAAGAGGTGAACTGCGCGCTTGAGGCCCACCGCCAGAGCGAGTACCGCGCGCACATCAACGCTTTCGGCGATAACCCCGACGTCACCGCCCCCGAGGTGTACTGGAACTACTGCGGCCCGCGCGTGATCTGCATGGAGCGCATGTACGGCGTCACGATCGACTCGTTCGATGCTCTCGCCGCCCGCAATGTCGACGGCGAGACGTTGTTGCGCAAAGGCATGAAGGTCGCGTTCGAAGCGATGCTGTTGCACGGCCCGTTTCACGGCGACGTGCATGCCGGCAACATCTGGGTGCTCGACGACGGACGGGCGGCCTTCCTCGACTTCGGCCTTATGGGTGAGTTGCCGATGCAGTGGCGCAAGCTGATGACCGACCTGCTGCGAACGGTGCAGGTCGACAGCAACTGGGCCCGCGTAGTGCGCAACTACAAAGACGTCGGCGTGCTGCCCGAAGACATCGGCAGCGACGACGAAGTCGGCGCGCGACTCCAAATGGTGATGTCGCCGATGTTCGAGGTCGCGGCCGCCGATGTTGATCTGGCCGACGTGCTGAAACAACAGATCGACCTGGCCGAATCGATGGGCGCCAAAGCCCCGCAAGAGTTGATGCTTGTGGCCAAGCAGGTCTTTTACTTCGAGCGTTACGTGAAGCAGTTGGCCCCGACCTACGTGATGATCAAGGACCTCTACCTCACGAAGAACATCATCGCCGAGTCGAAAGAAGTGGCCGCGGCGAACGGCGTCGTTTTCCCCACGTAGTTTTGAGGGATGGCCAATAAGTCGCTAGTCGTAGAGAACCCGGCCACCGGCGAAGCGATCGGCGAAGCCGCCGCCTTCACCGCCGAGCAAATCCCGGCGGTGATCGCCAAGGCCGACGCTGCACAGAAGCAGTGGGCCAAGACCCCGCCCCGCGAGCGAGGCGAAGTCCTGCGGGCGTGTTGGGCCGCGATGCTCGAACAGAAAGACGAGATCGCGGCCGTGATCACCTCCGAAAACGGCAAGCCGTTGCGCGACGCATTGGGTGAAGTCGCCTACGCGGCCGAGTTCTTCCGTTGGAACAGCGAAGAGGCGGTCCGCCTCGACGGCGATGTCGGCGACCTGCCCAATGGCAGCGGCCGCAAGATCGTGCTGCGCCAACCGGTTGGCACGGTGCTCGCCGTCACACCGTGGAACTTTCCCGCGGCGATGCTCACGCGCAAGCTCGCGCCGGCGCTGGCCGCAGGATGCGCGGTAGTCGCCAAGCCCGCATCAGCCACCCCGCTAACCGCCGTCAAGCTCGCCGACGTCTTCCGCGCCGCCGGGTTGCCCGACGGCCTGCTGCACGTGGTGCCAACCCTCGATACCGGCGGAGTTGTGCGCGCCGCGCTTGCCCAAGCGCCGGTGCGCAAGCTGTCGTTCACCGGTTCGACCGAAGTCGGATCGAAGCTGCTCGAGCAGGCGGCCGCGCGCGTCGTGAGTTGCGCAATGGAGCTGGGCGGCAACGCGCCATTCATCGTGCTCGGAGACGCCGATATCGACGAGGCCATCGACGCAGCACTCGTCGCGAAACTGCGCCACAACAGCGAGACGTGCACCGCGGCGAACCGGTTCTACGTAGCCGAACCGATTGCTGCGGCCTTCACCGACGCACTCGTCGCGCGGTTCGAAAAACTCGTGCTCGGCGACGGTGCCGACGACGCGACCGACCACGGCCCCCTCATCGACCGAGGCGCTACCGAGACCGTCGGCGCGCTCGTGCGCGCCGCAGTCGACCACGGCGCCACCGCGGTTACCGGCGGATCGGCCTTGGATCGTCCGGGCGCGTTCTTCGCTCCCACGGTGCTCACAAATGTTGCCCCCGACAACCCGATCCTCCAGGAGGAGATATTCGGACCGGTCGCTCCGATCGTCACGGTGCCCGACGATGACGACGCGATCCTGGCGCTGGCCAACGACTGCGAAGTGGGATTGGCGGGATATGTGTGCGGCGGTGACTTCGGGCGGGCGCTATCGGTCGCCGAACGCCTCGAGGTCGGAATGGTCGGGCTCAACCGCGGGATCGTGTCCGACCCGGCCACGCCCTTCGGGGGCGTAAAGCAGAGCGGTATCGGTCGCGAAGGCGGCCACGAAGGCGTGCTCGCGTTCACCGAGGCGAAGCTCATCGTTACTTCTTGGTGACTGCGGCCGTGTTGCTTACGGCAGCCGAGGCCGAGAAGCGCCAAGCGCAGCTTGCCGCCGCGCTGTTGCGGCGAGGCATCACCGAACGCATCGCGCTCGTCACGTCCGACGGCGCGCTCACCGCGGATCGCCTCTGCCTGATCGCGGGTGCGATGCGCGTGGGTGTCGCGCCGGTTGTGCTGCACGCGCAACTCACCGCGACTGAACGCAGCGCGCTGCTCGCCGACGCAGCACCCGAACTCGTGATCGACGATCGCATGCTCGCAGAGTTGTGCAACGACCGAAACGCGCAATTCGCCGAGCTCGGCCCGCACCCGCAGTGCCGGCCGATGCTTTACACCTCGGGCACCACCGGAGAACCGAAGGCGGTCTGGTCGGGGCGGCTCGACGACGCCGAAGCGCGCAGCCTCGTTCAGGAAGAAGAAGAGCTTTGGGGTTTCAACGCCGACGACGTCCACCTCGTCTGCGGAAACGCGCACCATTCGGCGCCGCTGCGCTTCGCGATCGGCACGCTCCTGGCCGGCGGTTCGGTGGTGTTGCCCGGCAAGTTCGACGCGGCCACGCAGCTCACCGCGATCGGCGAGTTCGCACCGTCGTCGAGCTTCATGGCGCCGGTGCACCTCCAGCGCCTCGTCGACCACGCCGGTGACGACGCGAGCGCGTTCGCATCATTTCGGCTCTTGGCTCACGCCGGCGCGCCGATCAGCGACGCGCTGAAACGACGCGCCATCGCAACGTTCCCCGCCCATTCCGTGTGGGAGTTCTACGGCTCGACCGAGGGCCAGTTCACCGCGTGCGCGCCCGAAGAATGGCTCGAACGGCCGGGCACGCTCGGCCGCTCCCGACCGCATCGCCGCGTCACGGCCGATCCCGACGCCACGCTGTGGTGCGAGGTGCCGGGGTACGCGCGGTTCACGTACTGGAACGACCCCGACAAGACCGCGGCCGCCTGGAGGGGCGACGCGTTCAGCGTGTTCGACCTGGGCCGCGTCGACGACGACGGCTACGTCTACCTCGACGGGCGCCGCGACGACTTGATCCTGTCCGGCGGCGTCAACGTGTACCCGGCTGAAGTCGAAAGCGTACTCCTCACCGCGACCGGCGTCGAGGACGCCGCGGTGTTCCCGCGCCCGGACGACGCGTGGGGCCAGCGGGTGTGCGCGGTGTACGTCGGCGACGCCAGGGCGGAAGCGGTGATGGACGCGTTGCGCTCGTCGCTCGCCGGCTACAAGACGCCCAAGGAGCTGCACCGCGTCGAACACATCCCGCGCAGCGCCAACGGGAAACTCCGCCGTTCACTCCTCGCCCACGAACTCGGGTTGGACACCGGTGACTAGGCGATCGGGTTTGGGGGTAAAGCCCCGCTGTGACTGCTGTGCTCGCCATCTGGTGCGTTGTGTCGGTGCTCTTCGCTTTCGCGGTGGCCCGGCTCATGAGCGCCACATGTGAACTCGACCAGCGCGCGTTTCGTTCAGCTGCGTCGTAGCTAGGCCGACGGCGGCGCCAACCGCGTAACGCCCGCCGCCTCGAAGGCGTCGGCCACCAGCGACGTGAGGTGGCCCACAAGGGTTTTGCGGGGCATCGAGCGCGACGACGACCACCACTCCACTGCGGCGAACACGGCGCCGGGCAGCGCGTGGCCCCACACTTCGCCCATCGCCGGGTCGCGGCCCACTGCGAACAACGACGCCGAGAACGACGACGCGAACATGGCGCCGAGCGCGCTGTTCATCGACCCCGGCTCAGGCCCGCTCGCTTCTAGGAAGAACCGAAACAGATCGGGCTCCTTCTCCACGAACAGGCAGAAGATGTTGATGCCTTTGGCCACCGACTCGCGCAGCGGCGACGACGCCTCGAATACCGCCCCGATCGACGGCACCAACTCGGCGGCGTATCGATCGATCAGCGCGTTGGCGACGCCGCCCCGGTCGCCGAAGTGGTCGTAGAGGATCGGACGAGACACGCCGGCGGCTTCGGCCAGTTCGGCCATTGACACGTCAGGTCCGTGCTTGCGAATCGCTACGACGGCGGCGTCGAGCAACTCCTCACGCCGAGCGGCAGGGTCGACGCGGGGGCCGCGGGGCCGGCCCACCCGCCGCGCTGAGGGAGTTTCGCTCATCGGCACTCAGGGTATCCGTTGACCGGTAAACCGACACTATGTAAGTTACACGTTGTCGGTAATTCAGAGTGGAGGACGCACGTGGCATCTGAGGCAGAAATTTTGGGTCGATCCGACCAGGACGACCTCGACGCGATTCTTGCGGTCAAACCCGACTGGGACGCCGCGATCCGTACCGTGCGCGACAACGCCGACACCATCTTCACCTGGGACTACGAGCGTTCGCGCCAACCGCTTTCAAAGCTGTACGAGAAGGCGAAGACGTCGCAGTGGAACGGCAGCACCGACCTGCCCTGGGACACTGACGTCGATCAGGAAGAGCTTGCGGCCATGTCGCCCGACGCCAACCCCGAGATGCTTGCAGCAATGGGCATCGACCTCACGGGCACGCCGATGGCCAAGTGGACCAAGACCGAGTGGACCCAGCTTGCGATCCACCAACAAAACTTCATGCTCAGCCAGTTCATGCACGGCGAGCAAGGCGCGCTGGTCTGCACGGCCAAGATCGTCGAAACGGTGCCGTGGATCGACGCCAAGTACTACGCGGCCACCCAAGTGATGGACGAGGCTCGGCACGTCGAAGTGTTCGCCCGCTATCTCGACGAGAAGCTCAACGGCCACTTCCCGCTGAACCCGCACTTGGGCTTGCTGCTCGACGACATCATCAGCGACTCGCGCTGGGACTTCACGTATCTGGGCATGCAGATCATGGTCGAGGGCCTCGCGCTTGCCGCCTTTGGTCTCGTGCAGGCGATCACGCCCGAACCGCTGCTCAAACAACTGTTGCGCTACGTCATGAGCGACGAAGCCCGCCACGTCGCGTTCGGCGTGTTGTCGTTGAAAGAACTGTACGAAGGCATGACTGCGGCTGAGCTGCAGGACCGACAGGAGTTCGCCTACGAAGCGGCCGTGCGTCTGCGCGATCGGCTCGTGGCCGCCGAAGTGTGGGAGCGCATGGGCGTCGACCCCAAGTTGGCGATCACCGCGATGCGCCCGCCGGGGATGGACAAGAACAGCGATCCGTTCCAGATGATGCTGTTCAGCAAGATCGTGCCCAACCTGTCAAAGCTCGGGCTGCTCGACGCCAACGACGGCTGGCTGCGCAAGAAGTTCGACAACGTCGGTCTTACGCAGTTCGAGTCGTGGACCGACACGTCGATCGAATACGAATTGCTCGACGCCGTCGCGCAAGATCGCGAAGCCGAGGCCGCCGCCGAAGTCGCATGAGCCCGGCGTCACCCTGACTACCGTCAGGGAGTCGACAGACCATAGGGTTGGGCTTGTCTAAACGCGAATGCGTTGGCGAAGGGCTTGAAAGCGTGACCGCTACGAAGAGGGCAATCGACCTGGCTCTCGGCATCGTTTTAGCCCTGGTCGCTCTGCCCGTCGTCATGCTGATGGCGTTTTGCCTATTTGTCGTATTTCGGCAGAGCCCGTTCTTCACCCAGGAACGCATCGGGTACCAAGGCAGGCGGCTGCGATTCCCCAAGTTGCGGACTCTGCCCCGCTCGTCACCGGCGTACGCACTGAAAACCGAGTTGTCCCTCGACGACCTGCCCCGGTCGGCGAAGTTGTTCCGCAACCTCCACATCGACGAACTGCCGCAGCTGGTGCTCGTGATCACCGGAGCGTTGAGCCTGGTCGGTCCCCGTCCGAAGATGCCCGACGACGTCGAGCCGTGCGGCGAGGAGTACGGCCGGGCCCGGGTCACCGTGCCGCAGGGGTGCACCGGTCTGTGGCAGATAAGCGTCGACAAGGGCGGGATCCCCGACCGCACCCCCGACTACGACTTGTTCTACGTGGCGCATCGGTCGAACCGCTTCGACATGTGGATCCTGTGGCAGACGCTGTTGCACGGCCTGCACCTTGGCAAGCTCGTGACGCTCGACGACGTGCCCCGCTGGGTTTGCGCCGGGGCCACCACGTGCACCGCGCACTGGCACGCTGACGAAGTCGCCGTCACCCGCGCTCCCACTAGGACCCGCTCGCTTCAACCTGCGACTCCCGCGACCGCAGCGATATCAGCCGACACCCCGTAACGCGGCACGCTGATCGCGTCCGAAAGGTCAGAAGTTGAAGTAGATGAACGGCGTCGGCGCGCCGCCCGAGAACAGCAGGATGCCGAGCGCGAGTGCGCCGATCGCAAGCCCGCCGACCACGAACGACGGGTTCAACAGAATCGACTCGTAAGGCGCCTCGGCCAGCGTCGCCGCGGTGCCGAGTCGAGCCCGGGTGCGTGTTCGCTCGATGGCGCGGATCCGTCGCTGGCGTTCGGTGTAGTCGAGGACCAAGACCGCCACGAGCATGATCGGCACAAGTTGCCAGTCCGGCGCCATCCGCCCGCCGTGGTACTTCACGATCCCTTTGACGACGGCCTTCGCGTTTCGGAACGAGTCGGCCCGGAACAGGATCCCGCCGGCAGTGAAAAGCAGGAAGGTCCCGACGATGGGCCCTATATCGCGAAGCGCGATCTTCATCGGGTGACGTCCCGAGGGCGTGGGCCGTTGACGCCAGAACGCGACCAGCACGCCATTGAATAGACCCCACAACACGAAAGTCCACGCGGCGCCGTGCCACAGGCCGATGAGGCCGAAGATGATCAGCACGTTCACGATTTCGCGAACCTTGCCGCGGTTAGCGCCGCCTAAGGGCCGACCGACGAACTCGGTGAACCACCAACCGAGCGACGTGTGCCAACGCGACCAGAACTCCTGCATGTTGCGGCTCAGGAACGGTTGTTCGAAATTGCGTCGCAACTCGACACCGAGCAGCCGCGAGACACCGCGCGCGATGTCGCTGTAGCCGCTGAAGTCGCCGTAGACCTGTACGACGAAACCGAACGCCGCCAGGACTACGGCGCGGCTCGAATAGCTTCCGGGCGCAGTGAAGACACTGTTCACAAAGTGCGCGACGCCGTCAGCGATCACGACCTTCTTGAACAAACCGATCAAGATCAGCGAGAGCGCCGACTCGACACGCGCCGCGTCGGGCGGTGTGCGCCGCCGCTGCACTTGAGGAAGCAGCGCGGTGGCGCGCTCGATCGGGCCCGCCACGAGTTGCGGGAACCAAGACACGAACGCCGCGAAGGTGACGAGGTCGTGTTCGGGTTCAATTTCGCGGCGGTACACGGTGATCACGTACGCCAGCGTTTGGAATGTGTAGAAGCTCACGCCGACCGGCAGAGCGATGCGCAGCAAGACCGGATCGTGGTTGAGCCCAAGCTTGCTCAAGAAGTCCGAAGCCGATTGCGAGAAGAAGTCGAAGTACTTGAAAGTACCGAGGATGCCGAGTTGCACAACCAGGCTCAGCGCCAGCCATCGCTTGCGCGCCGCGTCGTCGTCGGTGACGCCGAGTTTCCGACCGACGATGTAGTCCACCGCGATGCTGATGTAGAGCAGCCCGAGGAAACGCCAGTCGAACGCGGCATAGAAGATCGAGCCCGCCACGAACATCAAAAGGTTCTGACCTCGAAGCGGAAGTCGGAAGTACAACAACAAAACGACCGCGAAGAAGCCGAAGAACTGCAACGAGTTAAACGTCACGGCGGCATCGTAGGAGCGTCTTGCCCGGGCTAGCCTCATTTCGAAATGGCCGCATCAGTCGCTCGTTCTCGCGCTCGCACTGTGCAGGCGCTTGCGGTTGCCGTTGTTGTGTTGTGCTTGGCTGAAGTCGGTGTCCGCGCCCGCTCCGATGCATTGGCCGAACCGCAGTTGTGGCCCTCGCCCGAGCAAACCAACAAGTTCGAACAAATCAAGACGCTGGCTAGCAAGGGTGGCGCCTCGTTAATTGCCATCGGATCGTCGGCCGTCGACGCCGCGTTCGACCCGTCTCGTCTGTCACCGGCCTCCGTGCCGACGCGACCCGCCTACAACGCTGGAACGGGTGCGGCCAGCCTCACGATTACGACGGGCTGGAGCGAGTTCGAGGCGATCCCGCGGTTGAAGCCCGACGTCGTCGTCCTCGGGGTCACGTCACGAGAGCTGAATCCGAACGACCCTGAGCAGCCAACCTTCACCCGTGACTTTCTCACCTCGCGCGGCTTCAAATTTGTGCGTGGGAACGAGTCGACGATGCAAACCGTCGAGCGACGGTTGGAAAACGCATCGGCGCTGTTTCGTTACCGCACCATTCTTCGCCAGCCGCAATATGCCGAGAGCCTGTTGGGCATCGGCGAGGTGCCCCGCGACGACAGTTATCGCACGAAAGCGAACGGCCAGCGGGCCTCATACCTCGCGGGTCACTTCGACGACACACCGCTCGATGCGATGAAAAAGCACTTCAGCTCAACTGCGCTGTACAAGTGGAAGATCGGCCGCGGCGAGCAGCAGACGTTGTCTCGGCTACTGAAGTACCTACGCGCGCACGTCAAACACGTCCTCGTCGTCGGCATGCCGGTAACACCGCTCTATGTCGAGTGGAGCCCGGGTGGGCAGTCAGATATCGACGCGTTCAACGCTGAGCTGCAACGTCAGGCTGACGGGAACGGGGCCCAGTTCCTCGACGGCGGGGTTTGGCCTACGGAGTACTTCGCCGACGCCGGTCACGTGAACGCGCAGGGAGCGGCGCGCTTCACGGCCACACTCAACGCCGAGCTTCAGCGGCTCGGCTGGAGGTAGGCGCTACTCGTTGTAGTAGTCGATCACCTCGGCGACGGTACGCGGCGTCTGCCCGTCGCTGTAGGGATCGTGGCCGAGGTCGTCTTCGAGAACCGCTGAAAGTTCAGCGACGTCGAGCGAGTCGAGCTCGAGGTCTTCGTAGAGATCCGAGTTGACGTCGAAGTCTTCGATCGACTTCTTGCGGCGCTTGAGAACACCCTTCAACGCCTTGACAACGGTCTTCTCTGCGTCGGCCATGGGGCGGCAGCTTATAAGCACGGCTTCGCTCGGTACTATCGCCGCGTGAGCGACGTCTCGTACGACCCGGAGAGCCATTACGACCGGGTGACCGACGCGTGGGGCCTGCTTTTAGGCGACGAATTGCACTACGGAGTCTTTGCCACGGGCCACGAATCCCTGCCCGAAGCGACCGCGGCACTCACCGAAGCGATGGTCCAAGGGTGCGCGATCGAACCCGGCGTCCGTGTGCTCGACGTCGGTTGCGGCACCGGTGCGCCGGCGTGTCATCTGGCGTCGCTCGGCGCCACCGTCGTGGGGATTACGAACAGCTCAGTTGGTGTCGACGCGGCCACGGCGAGAGCCAAGGCAAACGGATTCTCAGACCAGTTGTCCTTCGAGATCCGCGACGGGATGGACAACGGACTTCCCGACGCATCCTTCGACCGCGTGTGGGTGCTCGAGTCGTCACACCTCATGCGCAAACGCGACGCGCTGATCGCCGAGTGTGCGCGCGTGCTGCGCCGCGGTGGACGCATGGCGTTGTGCGACGTGATCACGCACCGCGTGATGCCTTTCGACGAGGTGCGTAAGCGCCGGCACGAACTGTCGCTGCTGCGCGAAGTATTCGGCGACGCGCACATGATGCCCATCGAGGCCTACACCGGCTTCGCCGAAGCGCAGGGGCTCGTGGTCGAGACGGCTACCGATCTCACCGCCGCCACGCGGCCGACCTTCGACCGCTGGCGCGCCAACGCGAACGAACATCGCGATGTCGTGATCGCCAAGCTGGGCGAGGACGACCGGCAGCGGTTCATCGACGCGTGCAACGTGCTCGAGGGGCTGTGGGACGAGGGCAGCTTCGGCTACGGCCTCGTGGCCGCGTCTAAGCCGTAATACCGCCGTCAATCACGATCACCTGGCCGGTGATGAACGACGCCTCGGGCGAACACAGGAAGCGCAGCATGCCCACCACGTCTTCGGGTTCGCCGAGGCGGCCGAGCGGCGTGCGGCGCTCGATCTGGCCGAGCTGGTCGCCCACGAGCGAGTCGGTCATTTCCGTGCGGAGATAGCCGGGTGCGATCGAGTTGACCGTGATCCCGCGGGCGCCGAGTTCTCGGGCCAGCGCACGCGTGAACCCGTCAAGCGCCGCCTTCGTCGCGCCGTAGACGGACAAGCCGCGGTAACCCGAGATCCCGATGATCGACGAGATGTTGATGATGATCCCGGAGCGCCGCACCAGCATCCTGCGCACGACGAGCCGCGTCATGTGCAGCGTCGACTTGAGATTGATGTCGATGACGGCGTCGATGTCGTCGTCGAGCGCGGTCGCCAGGAGCGACTCGCTGGCCAAACCGGCGTTGTTCACGAGCACGTCGATCTGTCCGTATTTCTTCGCGATGTTCTTTACGAACGCGACGCACGCCGGACGGTCGCGCATGTCGAAAGGCTCGTAATAGAAGCGGTCGCCGTGCGTCGCGGCCCACTTCTCGATCGCGGGCGTGCTTGAACGGCTGCACGTCGCGACTATGTCTCCGTCTTGGAGGAACGCTTCGACGAACGACGCGCCGAGCCCGCGGCTGCCGCCGGTGATGATGCAGACGCGGGGGCTGTCGCTCAATCGGAGTCCTTCACGCGTCGGGCGATCTTGGTATCGCGAATGTCGAGGTCTTCCACAAAGCGGATTCGACGAGGCTGCGACGCCTCGGGCAGAACCTCACACGCCTCGCGAATGCGGTCCTCGAGTTCTTCCTCGTCCTCGCCGGGCGACGCCACGACGTCGACCTGCACGATCTGCCCGCTCACGGCGTTCTTGCGCCCGTACACGTGCGCGACCTCAACGCCGGGCACGCGGCCGATCACGTCTTCGATCGGCAATGGGCTCACCTTCACACCGCCGACGTTGATGATCTCGCTCGAACGGCCGGCGAAGAAGATCCGCCCGTCGCGCACCTCGACGAGGTCGCCGGTCGGCCGCCACGAATCACCGACGTCTTCGCTGCCGTAGTAGCCGAGCATCCCGATACGCGACTTCACGTGCAACTCACCGTCGACGATCTTGAACTGCACTTCTGCGTCGTCGGGCCGCTCGAGCACCGACAACGGGAGACCGTTGCGCGCGTCGCCGACCGAGACGCTGCTGCCGAACTCCGTCGCGCCATAAATCTGCGAGATCCTCGCGTTCGGGAACGCCGCGTGGATGTCGTCGACCAACGCTGACGGAATCGCTTCGCCCGCCATCGTGATCTGCAGCAGGTTCGGCTTCGGTTGCGCGTCGCCGTCCATGAGACTGAGCACGAATCGCCAGAACGTGGGCGTGGCGCTCGCGTGTGTGATGCCGTGCTCGCGCATCGCGGCCAACGCGGCGCGCGGGCTGTACGCGTCGGGCACGATCAACGTCGCACCGCTGGCGAGACAATGGAGCAGCACGCCGAGCCCGGCGAACTGGTTCGGGACATGCGCCACCAGCCACCGCGCTTCAGAAGAACCGACGCGGCGCTTGTGCGTGGTGACCAGCCGGATCCAGTCGTTGCGCGCCCCCTTGGGCAGCCCCGTGGTCCCGGTGGTGAGAATAAGCAGCGGACACGCGTCGGGTGTAGTGGCCAACTCGCCGCCCGCTGCGGGCACCGCGAGGCCGTCGAGCAGCAGCGCCTTGGGGTTCTTCGCCATTTCGTCGTCGGGCATGGTGACGAGCACGTCGTGGTCGAAGTGGTCTGCGATCGTCGCGATCTCTTCGGGTGTGGCGGCGGCCGCGTACATGCACGCCTCGGCGCCGAGCGCGCTCGACGCCGCGAGCAGCGCAATGAGTTCGGCTACGTCGGCCACGCGGCACCCAAACCGCGTGATGCCGCGCTCGCGCAAACCCGCCGCGAAGGCCTCGGCCCGCGCCACGGCTTGCGCGTAGGTGGTGGTGCCGTTCGACGAGATCACCAGTGCCTTGTCGGGCGTGGAAACGGCGCCCGCCAACAAGAGCTCGTTCAGCATCGCGACGGGAGTGTAGTGATGCCCCGTGCCCACGACCGGGCCCGGTGTTACCAGTCGGTCGGCGCGTAGTCCTTCAAGAACTGCCCGTGCTGATGCCGGCCCGTGTTGAACCCGGAGATGATCGGGTCGCAGATGCGGGCGGCGCCGTCGACGATGTCGAGCGGCGGATGAAAGCGGTGCTCGGTGCGCTTCTGCTCGGCCAAAGCGACCGGATCCTCGTCGGTTACCCACCCGGTGTCGACGCTGTTCATGTGGATGCCGTCGGCGAAATAGTCCGTGGCCGACGTCCTCGTCATCATGTTCAGCGCCGCTTTGGCCATGTTCGTGTGGGGGTGCTTCGTCGTCTTGAACTTCCGGTAGAACTGCCCCTCGACCGCCGACACGTTCACTATGTGCTTGTCGGCTTCCGGTGTCTTCAGCATCAGCGGCTTGAGCCGCGCGTTGAGCACGAATGGCGCCACGGCGTTGACCAGTTGCGTTTCGAGCACTTCGACGCTGGACACCTCGTGCATCTGGAGGCGCCAGCTGTTGCGGTCGCGCAGGTCGACCTGTTGGAGGTCCTGGTCGAGCACGCCCTCGGGGAATAGGTGCGCGTCGGCCGACACCACGTCCATGCGGGCAAGCGCCGGCAACAGCGACGACGTGGCCGGCGGCAGCGCCGTGGCCCGTTCGTTGGCCAGCATGTGCGCGTAGAACTCGGGCGGGCGCCTTACCGTCTGGCAGGCGTTGTTCACGATGAAGTCGAGACGGGCCCGCGTGTCGAACAGATAGTCGACGAAGCTTTCGACGCTCGGCGTATGGCGCAGGTCGAGGCCGTAGACCTCGAGGCGGTCGCCCCATTGCGCGAAGTCTTCTTCAGCCGCGTAGCGCGCCGCGGCGTCGCGGGGGAACCGGGTGGTCACGATCAGCGACGCACCCGCCCGCAGCAACTTGATGCCCGCCTGGTAACCAATCTTCACCCGGCCGCCCGTGAGCAGCGCCACGCGCCCCGACAGGTCCGCCGTCTCGGTGCGCTTGGCGAAATTCAGCTCGGCGCACGGCGGGCAGAGCTGGTCGTAGAAGTGGTGGAGCTCGACGAACTCCTTCTTGCAGACGTAGCAGTGATGCGCTTCGCCGAGCTCGCGCACGACGTCGTCGTCGACGTCGGTCGGTTCGAAGCCCTCGGGCGCGTAGACGTTCGGCGTGGTGAACACGGGCCGGGCCCGGAGCCGCCGGATCCCCGTGTCGGTCTTAACCGCCTCGTCGCGGGCGATCTTGGCCCGCTTTTCCTGGCGCTTGCGCGTTCGGAAGTACTGTCGGCGAGCTTCGACGTCGGGGTTGAAAAGGTCACCCGCAGCGTTCACCAGCCGGACCCGATCGGCCTCCGACAGGGCGAACAACGCTCCGGGGTTGTGAGCCAGGGCCTCGAGGATCTCGGTCACACGGCGCAGTTCGTCGGCTGTGGGATCGTCAGCAGCCGGCATCCGAGTAGGCTATGCGGCTTCGCTTTGGCGCTGGCAGCTGCACAAATCGGGCCATCGTGGGACAACGGCAAAAAAGTCTGGGCGACTTAGTAAGAAAAGCAGGCAATCACCGTTACCGTCTCGAACAATTCAGTTCTACGAAGCAAGAAGTACTTCCGGACGAGATGATGCGGAAATTCGGGAAACGTAGATTCTCGACCTACTTACCAAACCGGGGGCCGGGCGGTAATGGGAAGTGTTCGGGTGGTGTGCAGCTGGGGTGGCATCAATTTGGAATTTTGGGGTAACGCGCAATGACAACAGACAACCTCACCTTCGTAGGTAACCGGGCGGCTACGGCCACCGTCGTACCGCATCGGCAACTCCATCCCACGTCTTCAACGGCGAAGCGTGTGTTGGATGTTGCGATCGCGTCAGCGGCGCTCGTTGTACTGCTACCGGTACTGCTGGTGATCGCGTTGGCGATCTTCATTACGTCCCCCGGTCGGGTTTCGTTCCGCCAGACGCGCATCGGCCTCAACGGTGACGGCTTTCAGATCTTCAAGTTCCGCACGATGGTGCGTGACGCCGAGCGCCGCCTCGTCACCGACGCCAAGCTGCGCGAGATCTACCTCGCGAACGATCACAAAGTGCCTGCGCACCTCGACACTCGTGTCACCCGGCTGGGCCGGTTCCTCCGCAAGACCAGCCTCGACGAACTGCCTCAGCTCGTGAACGTGATCAAGGGCCAGATGAGCCTCGTCGGTCCCCGTCCCGTCGTGCCGAGTGAGCTGTTCCGCTACGGCCGTTACAGCAGCCTTTACCAGTCGGTGCGGCCCGGCGTCACCGGCCTGTGGCAGGCGAGCGGTCGGTCCACGCTTCGCTACGACGAGCGGGTCAAGCTCGACGCCGACTACGTGCAGAACTGGTCGTTCAGCCGCGACCTCAAGATCATTCTCAAGACGATCCCGGCTGTCTTGCGCTCGCACGGCGCCCACTAAGCAACCGCCCCAGATCTTCGGCGGCCCACGCCGCGCCGGCCACCGCGCCGGGTACACCCCGCTCGCCGCCACCGCGCATCGTCATCACCCGTGCTGCGTTGCCGAGCAACGACGCCGTCGCCGATGCGCGCCGAGGCGCCGACCCGTCGATCACGTCGCTGCGGCCTGCTGCGTACGCCCGGCGCAGGAGGTAGCCGACCCGGTCGCGGCCCGGCACTACGGCGTGGTCCACGGCGGCGCCCGCCACGTAGCGGATGCGGTGGCCGGCGCGCAGCCGGCGTAGGAACTCGCTCTCCTCGTTTGAAACCAGGCTGGTGCCTTTGCGTCCGAGGGCCGGGTTGAAGCCGCCGAGATCGAGGGCCACGCGTCGTCGCACCGCGAGATTGGCGCCGAAGGGCGTTTCGTCGGATGCGAAATCGCGGTCAATAGCGCCCAGGTCGAGCCCGGCGTAGAGGCCTTCGACCGCTGCGGGCATCCAGCGCGGACGGGCGCCGGGCCACACAAGATGAATTGGTCCTCCGGTCGCGCCAACGTGGGGGTCGGCAAACGCGTCGGCGTGGCGCGAGGCCCACGCAGCGCAGGCCACGGCGTCGTCGTCGAGGAACGCCACGACGTCGCCCTCGGCCTCGGCCAGGGCCCGGTTGCGCGCGTGGGACAGGCCCAGGCGTGGTTCGGCGACGTAGCGCACACCCGGATGCGCGGTCACGACGGCTCTCGTCGCGTCGGTCGACGCATTGTCGACCACCATGACCTCGACGGCCGCCTGGCCGGTCGGCTCACCAACGACGCTCCGGAGCGCCGCTGGCAGGTAATCGGCCCGGTTGTGCGTACAGATCGCCACCGTCATCCGCACCACGACCGCATTCTTGTGTTGTTTGGTCGCCAAGAGCGCTACCAAACAACACAAGAAGCGGCGGGCGACCGTCGTTACGGGCCTGTTGCCAGTTTCTGACTTGACCGGCTCCGCCGATGCGAGTTCAATTTCCCGACCTGCTTCGGGCCAGCGTCGTCCCGTCCGCAGGAGCTTGTTCCCAACACAGCTCCCACGGAGACGACAACTGATGCGCTTGCCCCACCGCCCACCCGCGCCGTCTGGGCCCGCCATCGGCGGGCCACCTGGCCCTCAGGGCCTTTACGACCCTCGCTTCGAGCACGACGCCTGCGGTGTCGCGTTCGTGGTCGACGTCCACGGCCGGCGCTCGCACGACATGGTGCAACTCGGCCTCAAGTCGCTGTGCAACCTCGATCATCGCGGCGCGACGGGCGCCGAGGCCAACGTGGGCGACGGCGCCGGAATCCTCATGCAGGTTCCCGACGGGTTCTTCCGGGCCGTTGTCGACTTCACGCTGCCCGAGGCCGGCACCTACGCGGTGGGCAACGCGTTCCTGCCGCCCGACGAAGCCGCGTGCGCGGCATCGGTCGACGGCATCGAAAAGATCGTGCACGCCGAGGGGCTACGGGTGTTGGGCTGGCGCGAAGTGCCGGTCGACAACTCGATGATCGGCACGATGGCCTCCGACGTACAACCCATCTTCCGCCAGGTCTTCATCGCGGCCGCCGAAAATGCAGCGCCGCTGCGCGACCTCGAGTTGGAGCGCCGCGCCTTCGTGATCCGCAAGCGGGCCGAGCACGAGACCGAGGTGTACTTCTCGTCGTTGTCGGGCCGCACCCTCGTCTACAAGGGCATGCTCACGTCGCTGCAGCTCCAGGAGTTCTACCCCGACCTGCACGACGAGCGGATGGACAGCGCGCTCGCCCTGGTCCACTCACGCTTTTCCACGAACACGTTCCCGTCGTGGCCGCTCGCCCACCCCTATCGGTTCATCGCCCACAACGGCGAGATCAACACGGTGCAGGGAAACCGCAACTGGATGAAGGCCCGCGAGGCGCTGCTCAAGAGCGATCTGTTCGCCGGGGATTTGTCCCGCGCGTTTCCGATCATCACGCCCGCGGCCTCCGACACGGCCAGTTTTGACGAGACGTTGGAGCTGCTCCACCTTGGCGGACGCTCCCTGCCCCACGCCGTGTTGATGATGATTCCCGAAGCGTGGGAGCGCCACGAGTCGATGCCGGCGTGGAAGCGCAACTTCTACGAGTTCCACGCCTCGGTGATGGAACCGTGGGATGGCCCCGCGTCGATCGCCTTCACCGACGGCACCGTGATCGGTTCCGTGCTCGACCGCAACGGATTGCGTCCGGCCCGGTACTGGGTCACCGAAGACGGCCTCGTCGTGATGGCCAGCGAAGCGGGCGTGCTGCCCATCGACCCGGCCACCGTCGTCCAGAAAGGCCGCCTGCAGCCGGGCAAGATGTTCCTGGTCGACACCGCTCAGGGCCGCATCATCGGCGACGAAGAGATCAAGCAGCAGCTGGCGCAGGAGAAGCCCTACGGCGACTGGATCCGTGAGGGACTCGTGCACTTGGCCGACCTGCCCGACCGCTTCATGCTCACGCCCCAACACACCACGGTCGTGTTGCATCAGCGCGAGTTCGGCTACACGGGCGAAGAGCTCAAGATCATCTTGCAGCCGATGGCCAAGACCGGCGGTGAGGCGCTGGGCTCGATGGGCACCGACACGCCGATCGCCGTATTGAGCGAACGCCCGCGCTTGTTGTTCGACTACTTCTCGCAGCTGTTCGCGCAGGTCACCAATCCGCCGCTCGACGCGATCCGCGAAGAAATGGTCACGTCGATGGCGCGCACCATCGGACGCGAAGACAACCTGCTCGAACCGGGGCCCGACTCGTGCAAGCAGATCGTGCTGCCGTCGCCGATCCTGAGCAACGAAGACCTGGCCAAGATCCTCTACATCCACGAGGAGGGCGGCGTCGACGGGTTCGTCCCGTTCGCGATCGACGGTCTGTACGACGTGAGCCGCGGCGGCGAAGGCATGCGTGACGCGCTCGACGATGTGCGGACGCAAGTGTCGGCTGCAATCGCCGATGGCGCGAACGTGATCGTTCTCAGCGACCGGCACAGCAACGCCGAGCAGGCGCCGATCCCTTCGCTGCTGCTCACCAGCGCCGTGCATCACCACCTGATTCGCGAGAAGACGCGCACGCGCGTGGCGCTCGTGGCCGAGACGGGCGACGCCCGCGAGGTGCACCACATGGCGCTGCTCATCGGCTTCGGCGCCGCGGCGATCAACCCGTACCTCGCGTTCGAAACGATCGAGGACATGATCGCCCACGGCGAGCTCACCGGGGTCACCCCCCAGCACGCCATTCGCAACTACATCAAGGCGTGCACGAAGGGTGTGCTGAAGGTGATGTCGAAGATGGGCATCTCGACGGTCGCGTCTTACACCGGGGCGCAGGTCTTCGAGGCGGTAGGCCTGGCGGCGGACTTCGTCGACGAGTACTTCACCGGGGTCACGTCGAAACTGGGCGGCATCGGCCTCGACGAGGTGGCGGCCGAGGTCGCGCTGCGCCACCGGTACGCGCACTACGAACGCCCGTCGGAGCAGGCGCACCGTGACCTGTGGGTGGGCGGCGAGTACCAGTGGCGACGCGAGGGCGAGTACCACCTGTTCAATCCCGACACCGTGTTCAAGCTTCAGCACGCCACGCGCTCGGGCCGCTACGAGATCTTCAAGCAGTACAGCGAGGCGGTCGACAACCAGGCGGCGCGGCTGGCCACGCTGCGCGGGTTGTTCAAGTTCAAAGAGGGCGAGCGCCCGCCTGTCCCCATCGACGAAGTGCAGCCCGTGAGCGAAATCGTGAAGCGGTTCTCGACCGGCGCGATGAGCTACGGCTCGATCAGCCAGGAGGCGCATCAGAACCTGGCGATCGCCATGAACCGTCTCGGCGGCAAGAGCAACACGGGCGAGGGTGGCGAAGACAGCGACCGGTTCACGGCCGACGACAACGGCGACTTGCGCCGGTCCGCGATCAAACAGGTCGCGTCCGGTCGGTTCGGCGTCACCAGCGAGTACCTGACCAACGCCGACGACCTGCAGATCAAAATGGCGCAAGGCGCCAAGCCCGGTGAGGGCGGCCAGCTGCCGGGAGCCAAGGTGTACCCGTGGATCGCCAAGACGCGGCACTCCACGCCGGGCGTCGGTCTGATCTCGCCGCCGCCCCACCACGACATCTATTCGATCGAGGACCTGAAACAGCTCATCCACGATTTGAAAAACGCCAACCCGTCGGCGCGCGTCCACGTGAAGCTCGT
>JBEEFT010000126.1:0-4699 GCA_041166225.1 Actinomycetota bacterium
GGCCACCGGGTCGCCCACCATCGCCGCTATCACGAACGACAACATGCCGCCCATGCAGAACCCGATCACGCCGATCGCGTTGCCGCTGACATCGTCCCGCCCGAGGAGGTAGTCGACGGCGCCGCTCATGTCGCGCGCGGCTCTCGCCTGGTCGAGCGTGCTCATGAGGTGGTTGGCCTTGTCCATCTCGTCGTGCTGCGCAAGTTCGCCGTGGTACAGGTCGGGCGCCAGCGCAACGAGGCCTTCGGCCGCAAGTTGGTCGGCCACGTTGCGGATCTGGTCGTTCAAGCCCCACCACTCCTGGATCACGAGGACGCCGGGGCCTGATCCGTTCGGCGGGAGCGCCAGATAACCACTGGCGTCGTTGCCGTTGGACGGGAAAGAAACAGTTTCGGACACAGAACAGCCTTTCTATCTAGTGAAGAGGCCGCAGTAGCTCGGCCGCGATCGGGCAGTCGGAGCGGCTGACGGCCCGCGCCGGCTCCATGGCACCGGTGGGGCCCACCATGGTCTCGATGAGCGCCAGAGGCACGAACTCGTACTCGGCGTCCCACGGGTCGTCTTCGTGGTCGAGCACCGCGGTCATCGCCTCCCACATGCGCGGCGGCAACACCGTCGCTTCGCCGGCAGCAACCACAACGTGGCGACCGGCGGCGTGGGCGACCGCAGCCGCAGCGCGTGCGCCACTCGCAGCGATGATGCCGTCGGGCCCGACTCCGGTCGCGTCGATGAGCACCACGTCGGCCGCAGCGGCAGCTGCGCCGATTCCGGCGTCACGAACCGACAGTGCGTCGACGTCGGCGTGGTTCAGCGCCCGGGCCAGTCCGTAGCCGACGGGCGTGTCGACGGCGAGCACGGTGATGTCGCCGCGCCGCGTCAGAGCGTCACCGCTGTACCAGGGAGGGCCGATCAGCAAGATCGTGGCCTCGCCCGGAATGAGTCCGTCGAGGAAGTACGCCACCTCTTCGCCCGTCGGGTCGTCGAGGAGCAGGTCTTCGATGATGTCGGCCTCGACGTGCGGCGCGTCGGGCGTTACCAACATGCGCGCCGTCACCCACCACACCGGCGCCATCGCGGGCTGGCGTTGCACGAGGCGTCGGCACGCCGTGACGAGCCCGGCCGGATCGCCGTTGAAGCCACCGAGGGCGCGCGCCGCGGTGAGGCCCGACAACCGCGGGCCGTCTCCGTCGTTCCGCGCGGCCCAGCGCAGACGCTCGATGGGGTGCGCCATTAGTCAGCGCCCTTCGGGCGCAGCCAATGGCGCGGCCGCAGTCTCTTTGATTCGCTCGCTGCGCTCGCTCATGTCGCTTCGAGGATAGGCCTGGCGCTACGTTCTCGTTCCCGTGGCCGCCACGATCCCTACCGACGTGCAACTGACGCCGCTGACCGGCAAGGGCAAGACCCTTCAGCAGTGGTTGACGACGTTCCACTTGGCCGTGGTCGCGCTCGACCCGTTTACCAATGAGGGCGCTTGGATCCTGCCGATCGCGAACCGCGTGCTCACGCACTTCAGCCAGGCCGACGTGCGGGTGGCGCTGCTGGTAGCGGCGACGCCCGATGAATGTCGGCGCTTCCTGGGCCCGATCGCGAACAACCTGCTTACGTTCGCCGACCCCAACTCCGAGGCGATCAAGGCGCTGGGCATCGGGCGCCTGCCCGCCTTCGTCCACATCGCGATGGACGGCACTGTCGAGGGCAAGGCCGAGGGCTGGAATCCGCCCCAGTGGCAGGCCATCGCCGACAACCTCGCCCGAGTGATGAGCTGGACCAGCACCGTCGTAGAACGCGACGGCGACCCCGGCCCCTTCTAATTCGGCACCAGTGCGACATTGCCGCTCTATGCGGCAGAAACGCACCGACCCGCGCCACTCACCGCTCGTGATTTCACCGGCCGCGGTATTTCGCTAACTGACGCTTTTATTTGACGACGCCGCCTTTGGTCATCGCGACCACATCGAGGGCTTTGTCGACTTCGGCCTCTGAGAGCAGGCCGCGTTCGAGCACTACCTCGCGCAGGGTCTTGTTTTCCTTGAGCGACTGCTTGATGACCTTGGCCGCCTCGTCGTAACCGATGTACGGGTTGAGCGACGTGCCGACTGATGGCGACGACAGCGCGTAGGTGCGGCACTGCTCGACATTGGCCTCGATGCCGCTGATGCACTTGTCGGCAAACGTCCGGCTGACCGACGCGAGCAGGCGGATCGACTCGAGCAGGTTCCGCGCGATCACCGGCAGCATCACGTTCAGCTCGAAGTTGCCGGCGCTGCCACCGAAGGCGACCGCGGCGTCGTTGCCGATCACCTGCGACACCACCTGGCACACCGCTTCGGGGACGACGGGGTTCACCTTGCCCGGCATGATCGACGAGCCAGGCTGGAGATCGGGGATGTGGATCTCCATGAGACCGGTGCGGGGGCCCGAGCCCATCCAGCGCAGGTCGTTCGCGATCTTGTAGAGCGAGATTGCGATCGTGCGCAGCACGCCCGAGCACTCGACCAGCGCATCACGCGAGGCCTGCGCCTCGAAGTGGTCGCGGGCCTCGCTCAACGGCAGGCCCTTGTAGCGCTTGGCCACCCGCGTGATCACTCCGTCGGCGAAGCCAGGAGGGCAATTGAGCCCGGTGCCCACGGCGGTGCCGCCCAGCGGCAACTCGCCCACGCGGGGCAGCGCGGCTTTGACGCGCTCGATCCCCATTTCGATCGACGCTGCGTACCCCGAGAACTCCTGGCCGAGGGTGACCGGCGTTGCGTCCATTAGGTGGGTGCGGCCGCTCTTGACGACCTTGTCGAACTCCTTGGACTTCTTTCGCAATGACTTAGCCAGGTGCTCGAGCGACGGGATCAGGTCTTGCACCAACCCCGCCGTGGCGGCGACGTGGATGGCGGACGGGAAGACGTCGTTCGACGACTGTGATGCGTTCACATGGTCATTCGGGTGCACCGGTTTGCCGAGCTTCTCGGTGGCCAAAGCGGCGAGCACCTCATTGGCGTTCATGTTCGAGGAGGTGCCGGAGCCGGTTTGGTAGACGTCGATCGGGAACTGATCGCGGTACCCGCCGTCGATGATTTCGTCGGCGGAGGCCGAAATCGCCTTCGCGATGGCCGCCGGAACAATTTTTAACCGGGCGTTTTCCATGGCCGCCGCGCCCTTGATCGCAGCCAACGCAGAGATCAGAAGGGGGTCGATTGTGAGCCCCGAAATGGGGAAATTTTCGACGGCGCGCTGCGTCTGAGCAGCCCATTTGGCTTTCTTGGGGACGCGTACTTCGCCGAGGCTGTCGTGCTCGATGCGGAACTGTTCTGCCATAAAAAAACCGTACGCGTCAGGCCGCGAGTTTCCCCAATCGGCGGCGGGAACCTATAAGGTGTCGCTCCAACGTGTTGCAGACAACGGCCCGCCGGGCTGCCACCGTTCTTGCGCTCATGGTCTCGCTGGGGATGCTGAGCACGATCGTCGCTACTACAGCGTCGGCCGACACTGTCGCGTCCAAAAAAGCTGAAGCTTCCCGGATCGCCACGCAGCTGAATTCGCTCGCCGAGCGGGCCAGCATCCTCGACGAGAACTACAACGAGGCCCGCGTCAAAGCCGCAGACGCCGACGCCAAGGCCCGCAACGCCGCCATGGATCTGGCCTCGACCACAGCCAAAACGCAGTCGGCCAACGAGGCGCTCAAGAAGATGTCGGTGTCGGCGTACATGCGAGGCGGGCTTAAGGCCGCCGCGACGCTCCCCGCGAACGGCGACCCGTCACGAGCGCAGTACTACCTGCAGTCCGCTGCGAACGGCCAACGCGACGCCATCGATCAACTGAAGGCCGCCCGCCAAGCGCTGCTCGAACGCCAGGCCGGGCTCACCGCGGCGCAGCAACAGGCACGCCGCGAACTCAGCCAGATGAACGCCAAGCGCAAGGCCGCGGCCGACGCCGAAGGCGCACAGCGCGCTCTGCTGTCGAAGGTCCAGGGCGACCTGGCCCACCTCGTCGCCGCCGAACAGGCCAAGCGCGAACAGGCCGCCGCCCGCCCCAACGCCCGTCCCGCGGCGGGACGGGGTGCTCCCGCCCGCACTGGAAGCGGGGGGTCGACGAGCCCGCGCGCGCCCCGCAACGGCAACATCGGCAGCCCGCCCGCCGGCGACAATCCGGCCCCGAACGCTGCGGCGCAAGGCGCCGTCAACGAGGCGAAGAAACAGCTGGGCAAGCCGTACCACTACGGAGCGGGTGGCCCCGACAGCTTCGACTGCTCCGGTCTCACGTCTTACGTGTGGCGAGTCGGCGGCGGTCGTTCGCTGCCCCACTCGTCTCGGGCGCAGTATTCGGCGACGTCTCGAATCCCGTTGAGCGAGATTGCTCCGGGCGACCTTGTGTTCTTTGGCTCCTCGGTGGGCTCGATCCACCACGTCGGCATCTACGTCGGCGGTGGCCAGATGATCAACGCTCCCGAGACCGGCGAAGTCGTGCGCTATCAGTACGCGTTCCGCGGCGACCTCGTGGGCGTCGGCCGCGTCAACTAGCTCCAGCTAGTCCGCCATTCCCGGCGGCTTGCGGTGCTCGGCGCCGTCTCGCTTGGGCCCGGGGACGTTGTGGAACCGGTACGGGATGCCTCCGGTGCCGGCTTGGATGATGTGGGCCGCGCCCGGCTCTCCGGTCGTCATCAGCTCGTAGACGGCCTGGGCGACCTCGTCGGGTTCGATCAGCGGAAAGT
>JBEEFT010000127.1:0-3203 GCA_041166225.1 Actinomycetota bacterium
CTGATCGCGCCCCGCGCCCAGCCCGCGTCGATGTCGACGAGCACCACCTCGACGTCGTCGCTCGGATACATCGCGTAGCCCCGGCCGGGCAGCGCCGCGTGCAGGTCGTAGCCCGGCGGCGCGGACGTCGCGGTGCCGTCTTCGCCGAGCGTGACGTCGGCGTCAATGCGGTCGACGCGGAACAGCCGCTCACCGTTCTTCGTCGCGTCAAAGCCCGTCGTGTACCAACGACCGTTGCGGAACGCCACGCCCCACACGTGCAGCTCTCGGGGCTCGCCCCGGTACGAGAAGTGCGCGGGCGCGCCGCGGCGCCACGCGTCGAACAAGTCGATGAGTCCGTCGTCGGTGGGCAGCATGGCAACCGACGGCCCGTCGGCCGCCCCCTCGCCCAGCTTCCACAGCGCGTCACGACCGGTGTCGCCCTCGAGTGCCACCGCGGCTACCGCCAAGTTGAGCGCCACGCTTTCGTCGTCGGTGAGGTCGAGCGGGGGCAGGTAGTACGCGTTCGGGTCGATGCGATACGCCGAGCCACCATCGGGCTGGGCGACCACGTCGAGGGGCACGCCCTCGCCTCGCAGCGTCTTCTTGTCGCGTTCGAACGCAGCGCGGCGCGACTCGCCCTTGTCGGGATACCCGCCGATCTCGTCGGCGATCTCGTCGAGGGTGAGCGGCCGTTTGGTGGTCAGCAACAACGCGACGATGTTCGTCAACCGCTCAAGCTTTTCCACGACCGCGAGCGTAAGCGAGCCATCGAAACAGCAGCGACGAGGTCGCCGAAGGCGAACTCTACGCGCCGGGTAACGGCTGTTCGAGAGACAACATCGGTTCCCACAAGTCGCCGTGTTCTTCGACCCGCGCGAGCACGTCGGCGGCCTGGAACCGCAGGTCGGTGGCGGTCACCGCGTTCTCGACCTCGTCCCAGGTCACGGGCGTGGAGACCGTGGGGTACTCGCGGGCCCGCAACGAGTACACGCCGACGGTGGTCTTGAACGACGCGTTCTGCATCCAGTCGATCAAAACCTTGTCGCGCCTCTTGACCTTCTCCTGCGTGGTCACGATGAGGTCGGGGTGCCACTTCTCGATGAGTTGTGCCATCGCCAACGAGAACGCGCGCGTTTGCTCGAAGTCGCACGGCGTGTGCAACGGAACGTAGAGCTGCAGGCCCTTGCTGCCCGACGTCTTGGCGAGTCCTTGAAGTCCGAGCGCGTCGAGCGCGTCACGAAGCCACAACGCGACCTGGCAGCACTCGATCACGTCGGTGCCTTCACCCGGGTCGAGATCGAACACGACGTGATCGGGTTGGCGGATGTGCTCGGCGCGCGCCAGGCCCGGGTGGATCTCGATCGCCGCGAGATTCGCCGCCCACACGAGCGCGGCCGGCTCTTCCAGCCGCGGGTAATTGATGATCGACGAGTCGTCGCGGTCGCCTCCGTTGAGCGCGACCGTCGGCAACCAGTCCGGTTTGTGGCTCGGCGCGTTCTTTTCGAAGAAGAACTTGCCGTCGACGCCGTTGGGGTAACGGATGAACGTGATCGGGCGACCGGCGAGATGCGGCACCATCACCGGCGCGATTCGCGCGTAGTAGTCGATCACTTCGCTCTTGGTGAAGTGGGCCGCGGGGTACAGCACCTTGTCGAGGTTCGACAGCGTGAGGCGCCGTCCTCCGACGTCGACCTCAACCTTGGTCGAGGCGGGCAACGCCTACTTCTTCTTGTCGCCGGCGCGCTTGTCGCGCGCGGCTTGCACGCTCGCTTCGAGCGCGGCCATGAGGTCTTCGACGCGCGCCGGTGCTTCGGCCTCGGGCTGGGCCACGATCTCTTGGCCCTCGTCCTTAGCCGCGATCATCTCCATGACCTTCTCGCGGTAGGTGTCTTCGTGACGGTCGGGATCGAACTTCTCAGTGAGGCTTTCGATGAGCGCTTCAGCCATCTTCAACTCGCGGTCACTTAACTCGGTCTCCATGCCGGGTGTCTCCAACGTTTCGGTCGGCACCACTTCGTCGCCGTAGAGCAGCGTGGAAAGCACCAGCGTGCCCTTCGTAGAACGCACCGCCGCGAGGTACTCCTTCGTGCGCATCACGAACTTGGCGATGCCGACCTTGTTCGTCTTCTCGAGCGACTGCGCCAACAACGCGTAGGGCTTCTCGGCCCGGCGTTCGGGCACGAGGTAGTACGGCTTGTCGAAGTACACGGGGTCGATCTGGTCGAGATCGACGAACTCGAGGATGTCGATGGTGTGCGTGGCCTCGGGGTCGAGCCCGTCGAGCTCGGCGGGGTCGATCACCACGTACGCGCCGGGGCGCACCTCGTAACCCTTGACGATCTCGTCGAAGGGCACCTCCTCGCCGTCGAGGGCACACACGCGTTTCTGGTTGATGCGCGACAGGTCTTTGGCGTGCAGTTGGTTGAACCGCACGTCTTTTTGCGACACAGCAGTGACCATCTTCACCGGCACATTGACAAGGCCGAAGCTGATCGCGCCGCTCCACAGTGAACGGGGAGGCATGTCACCATTGTTGCCCAATGAGTGACTGGGCGAGACCGGTGGTGCATTGGGCGATCGAAGCGCGTGATCCCCAAGCGCAAAAAGAGTTCTACGCCGCGTTGTTCAACTGGGACGTCAGCGACGGTCCGATGATGAACATCGCGCCCGGGATCGGCGGGCCCGAGCCCGGCCCGGCGGGTCACATCCAGCAGGGCGACCGACCCGGCGTCACGCTCTACGTCCAGGTGCGCGATCTCCGGGCGTCGCTCACGCGCGCGGTGGAACTGGGCGGCACCAAAGTGATGGACCCCTACGACGTGCCCGGCGGCCCCACGATCGCCTTCGTAAAAGACCCGGAAGGCAACCCGCTCACACTCGTCCAGCAGTAGCGGAGCTGGCTTTCCGTGATGGTTGGTTCGCTATAGCGAACCAACCATCACAAGAAGCGGCGGCTTGAGCGCGTTAGCCGCCGACGTCCTCGTACCGGGCGATTCGGATCGTCTCCGGGTCGACTAGTGCGTTGTACGCGGTTTGGACCGGGTTCTCGATCACGCGGGCGTTGAATTCGTCGATGTCGGCCTCGCTGGCCCACAGCACGACGACGAGCCATTCGCCGCCGTGGCTGTGGGCCGTAGTGCGTCGCAGGTAGCCCTTCGTGTTCGGGAACACCTCCTGCTGCACGGCCTTGTCGGCAGCCAGAAAGTCCTCCGTCGACACAT
>JBEEFT010000128.1:0-11502 GCA_041166225.1 Actinomycetota bacterium
GGCGCACGGTGTCGGCCGCGACACCATCGACGCCGGCATAACGGCACTCGTCGACGCCCTCGACGGAGACCTTGGGCGTCTGGGCCGCGCCCTCGCGACTGCCTACGGCGTGGCGTAGTCCCCGTACTGCTCAGTCGCCATCGCTTGTCGCAGCTTGCTCAAGGCCTTCCGGATCCGGGACTTGACCGTGCCCTCGGGCTGCCCCAGCAACTCGGCGACCGCGCGGTAACTGTTCCCATCGAAGTACGCCAGCTGCACCAGCTGGCGTTCGGCGGGCGACAACACCTCAAGCGCCGAGCGGACGAGGCGGTTGACATCGGAGGCCACGGCCTGTGTCGCGGGATCGCTCGTTCGGTCCGGCGCCAACCGGGCGTCGGCGATTTCGCGCCGCACGCGCGCCGTGTCGGATCGGATCAGGTCAATCGAACGCCCGTGCGTCATCGCGAAGAGGAACGCCCGGAGGGTGCCGCGCGACGCATCGAAGCGATCCCACCGCTGCCACAGCCGCAGGAACACGTCTTGCGCGATTTCGTCGGCGCGGGCGTCGTCCCCGGCGAGGCGGCGCGCGAATGCGAAGACCGCGCCTCGATATACGCGTACGGCTTCTTCCATCGCCCGGGCATCGCCCTGCCCGATCGCGGCCACCAGCACCGCGTCGTCAACCGAATCAAAGTTCTTGCTGGACATGGGCCGCTCACGGGCACGCGCAACCCACGTGATGGATGTCGCGCAGTGTCGCGCACGCTGGATTTGGGTTCTCAGCGTACTCGTCGTGCGCGAATCGCCTTGAGTGTGCGTCGACGCTGGCGCACCGCCGTCGTGCGGGACGTCAGGCAGTGGGTGCAGCGTTGGCAGTCAGCCGACTCGGCGACGGTGGACTCGGCGACGCGCGGCAGCCCAGCGAGCGGTGACCTTGTCGGCCTCGTGCCAGACCTCGCGCTCGGTAAATCGTTCGACCTCGAAGCCCGCCCGGGCCGCGGATTCGTCGCGCTTCTTGTCAGCGGCTTTGTCCAGCGGCGCGGTGTGAAACCGATCGCTGTCGATCTCAGCGATAAGCGGCAACTCGGGGTCGACTAGGTCTGTGCGTCCGAACCATTGCTCGTCATCGCCCAGGTCGACCTGGCTGCGCGGGCTCGGGAACCCTGCACCGACGATGATTTCGATGAACCGCCGCTCAAGGCTGCTTTCAGCTGGTTTCCATTCGATCGGGCGCGCCTCGAGATAGTCGTGAAGGAACACGCTGCCGCGACGTCCTCGTTCGCACCACTCAGACTCCATTCGCGTGAGCTTTCGTCGATCGGTGAGACCGGCCGCCCACATCGAATCAACGGCTCGTTCGGCCCGCTTGGGATGGATCGACCGGAGGTGTGCGAGGTCGGCGCCGGTCCTTGATGGAATCGTCACCACCAACCCGTTCACAACAACGAGGTGCGACTCGGGAAAAAACCGGGGGTGGTGGTGAACTACGTCAGCGAGGCCGCCCTTCTGCGACCGACGCTGTCTCGGAACGCTGATGTGGATCGGTTCGAGCGTGAAACCCGGCGTCTTGTAAACGGCGGCGGAACTGTAGAACGAGAGCGCTGACCCGACAGGGGCATCTAATAGGGCCGCCATCGCCCAGCGTTCGGACGTTTCGGGACTGCCTGCAACTGCGTACGCGCGGTAACTGAACTGCACCAGCTCGCCGCGAGCGACCATTCGCTGGATCTGCCGCGAATTCAGTCCACATTCACCTAGTTGCGATCGCGCGATCGCGCCGAATTGGGAAGCTGCAATCGCTGAAAACTTGGCACTGTCCATACCCGGACATTTGCAGCGGGGTGTAACACCCACGCTCGACGCCAGCCTCCACCCAATTGGTCGCGCGATCTGTTGGTTTCGCCGACAGATCGCGCGGCCAATTCGAGGACGGACGCGGACCGGTCGCGCGACCAATTCGGGATGGGGGTGCCAGTTCGGGAGTGTTTCGGGTGGATGTCGGGGCGCTCACATTGGGGGTGGCGGCGGTGTAACGGGTCTGTTGCGCGGCGTTCCCATCACGCAAACAGTTCAGGAACATCGGCGTTGTTTGATGCTTGGCGATGGCAGCGCCCAACATCCCTCTCGCCAAACGCTCCGGACTGCTGGTCGATCTCGACCGCCTCGCCTCTGACGGTGACGACTGGCTAACGCCAGAAGACCGGTACGCGCTCAAGACGCACGGCATCTGTACCCAGGTGCAGCCCGGCATGTTCATGATCCGGGTCCGCATTCCCGGCGGACAACTCACGCCCGACCAGGCCCGCGCCTTGGCCGACATCGGCGCGCAATACGGCGGCGACTGGATCCACGTCACCACGCGCCAGAACATCGAGTTTCACAACGTCGCCGCACAGCAGGCCCCGGCCGTGCTCGCGGCGACGGAGGCGGCGGGGCTCACCAACCGGTCGGCGTGCGGTCACACGATGCGCAACGTGATGTCGTGCACCGACGCCGGCGTCGGACTCGACGAGCCCTTCGACTGTCTGCCCGATGCGCGCATGGTGTCGGACGCAATCCTCGCGCGGTCCGCCGAACTGAACTGCACCCTGCCGAGCCGGTTGAACTTCACGTTCGGTGGCTGCCCGCGCTGCGCCGAGCACGCCCGCGTCAACGACCTCGGTTTCGAAAGCCGCGTCGTCGGCGGACGGTGCGGTTACCGCCTCTGGGCCGGCGGGAGCCTCGGCACCATGCCAGTGCTGGCGATGCCGTTGCGCGAGTTCGTGCCGCGCGAATCGGTGCTCCCAGCAGCCGAAGCGTTAGTCGACGTCTTCGTCGCGCATGGTGACTTCGACAATCCGAAGCGGGCCCGCATGAAGTTCCTCGTCGCGCAGCTGGGTGAAGACGGGTTCCGGCACGCGTTCGACGACGCGTTCATCGCGGCCGAGGCGCGGCCGCATCCCGCGGCCGCCGAACTCGACCACGTCGCCGACGCCAACATCGACCAGATTCTCCGCTCCGTGCCCGATGGCGGCTGGGGCAGCGGGGTGCGCCCCCAGCGCGTGGCTGGCCTCGCAATGGTCACCGTCAACGTTCCCCTCGGCGACCTCAACGGCGACGACCTACGCGTACTCGCCGATGTCGCGGAAACCACCCGGGACGGCCATCTCAACCTCACCCGCAACCAGAACGTGCAGTACCGCGACGTGCCGATTGCACGCGTCGGACAGGTGCGAAAAATGCTCGCGACGCGTCACCTGTCGTTCATCGGCGCCGACGCGGCCACCGACGTGCGCGTATGCACCGGTTCATCGGTATGCAGCCTCGGGATCACGGACTCGCCGTCTGTCGGTATTCGGCTAACGAAAAACCCCGCACTCGAACGCAACGCGTCGCTGCGCGTGCACATCTCGGGATGCCCGAACTCCTGCGCGCAACACCAAATGGGCGACATCGGCTTCTCCGGCGCAAAGGTCCGCATCGGCGGACGGACGCAACTCGGCTACCACATGTACCTCGGCGCTGACGTCGGTGCGGGCAAGTTGGCCCAAGTCGTTGGACGCGTCGGCGAAGACAACGTCGACAACGCGCTCGAAGCCGTCATCGGCGGCTGGGAGGCGTTGCGGGCCTGGGGTGAAACCTTCGCCGACACGCTTGAACGCATCGGCATCGAAGCGTTCGCTGCACACCTCAGTTCGATCACCGACGGTTTTGAACCCGGTGACGACGAACTCGGCGACGCCGAGCATTTCGCCGACGCGGTTGCGGTCGGCACGTGATCAACCACCCACCAGTCCACTACCCGAAACCCACCAAACCCGAAAGGACTTACCTTGCCTGTCCCCATCCCTGAGGCACTCGCTGCGAACTACACGGCAGCATCTACGAAAGCCGACGAGGTTCGAAGCAACCTGCCGCGCTTCATGGCCTCGGCCGGGGCCGCCGGCGCGTTCGTCGGCCTCGCCATCGTGCTGCTCATCGCGGTTGGTTCCGCCTTCGTGGCCGCGCAGTCACCGGCGGTCAAACTCGTGCAGGGCAGCGTCTTCGGGCTCGCGCTCGTGCTCGTGGTGTTCGCGGGCGCCGAGCTGTTCACCGGCAACGTGATGGTGATGATCCAGGGCCTGATGGCGCGCAAGGTCCGCACGCTCGACCTCGCGCTCGTCTGGATCGCGTCGCTCGTGGGCAACCTGCTCGGTTCAATTGGTCTCGCTGCGCTTGTGAACGCCAGCGGCATTTTCAGCACCGGCGCCACGCCCGGCCAGCCGACGATCTTCTTCACGGCGCTGTCGAACACGATCAAGGCGAAGGTCGCACTGTCCGGCGGACAGTTGTTCTTCCGTTCCATCCTGTGCAACGCGCTCGTCTGCTTGGCGCTGTGGATGGCGACACGCACCAAGAGCGACGCCACGAAGATCATCGTGATGTGGTTCGCACTTTTGGCGTTCATCGCGTCGGGCTTCGAGCACTCGATCGCCAACATGACGGTGTTCAGCCTCGGCATCTTTGGCCACGCACCGCTTGCGACGTGGGGCGAAATGTTGCGCAACCTGGCCTACACAGTCCCCGGCAACGTTGTCGGTGGCGGCTTGTTGATCGGAGCGTTCTACGGCTCATACGGATCACGGGCGACTACGCCCGAGACGGCAGACGCTCCGATCGACGAGTTGACTCTCGACGTAAGGAAGTTGTCAGAAACTCCTGAGTTAGTGCACGCATCCGCGGCACGCGCTTGAAACATTGACAGTGAAACCTGAGAGCGTGACGTCACGTGCGCTCGAGGGTTTCACCGTCGGCATCACCGCGGACCGGCGCAGCGAAGAGCAAGCCTCCATGCTCGCCCGGGCCGGAGCGACCATTGTCCACGGGCCGGTGATGGTCACGCACCCAGTGGTTGGCGGCGACGAGCTCCGCTCTGCAACGGCCGAGCTCGTCGCCCGACCGCCCCACGTCCTGATCGCCACCACCGGCATTGGGATGCGGGGATGGCTGAATGCGGCGGAAGCGTGGGGCTGCGCGGCTGACCTGCACGCCGCGCTGACGCAGTCCCAAATTGTGGCCCGCGGTCCGAAGGCCGCAGGCATGCTCGCCGGCGCCGATTTACCCGTGTGGCGACGCGAACCGTCCGAGCGCCTCGACGCGCTCATCGCGAACCTGCGACAGGACGGCCTACTCGCCGGGCGCCGCGTCGCCATTCAGTTGTACGGCAGTGCGAGCGCATGGGCAATCGAGGAGTTGCGCGACGCGGGCGCCGATGTCGTCGCCCTTCCCGTCTACCGATGGGAGTTGCACAACGACACGAATGCCGCGGCGCGACTGATCGACATGACGATCGAGGGTCGGATCGACGCCGTCACCTTTACGAGTCCACCGGCAGTGCGATTCTGTTTGCAGCTCGCCGAGTCACGCGACGTACGCGACAAGTTGCTGGCTCGCCTCAACGGACCCGCCGTCGCTGTATGCGTGGGACCGGTCACCGCCGAGGCCGCAAAGTGCGCCGGCATCGACGACCCGGTCGCGCCCGAGCGCGGGCGCCTCGGGTTGCTCGTGCACGCGGCTATCGACGCGCTGAGTGAACGGTGTTTGTCGCTCGACGTCGACGGGCGAGCCGTTCTCATACGCGGGAACACCGTCGTCGTGGACGAC
Source organism: Actinomycetota bacterium (assembly GCA_041166225.1). Classification (GTDB taxonomy): domain Bacteria; phylum Actinomycetota; class Acidimicrobiia; order Acidimicrobiales; family JACCXE01; genus JACCXE01. The sequence continues at coordinate 5,602 of JBEEFT010000128.1, forward strand.
ACGCTCGTTGAGTTGGCGCACCGCGAGCGTCAACTACTCGACGCCCTTACGAACTCGCTCGGTGTGGTCGTGCCCCGGAGTCGACTGTTGCGCGACGTGTGGGGTGCGGGCGAAGACGCGTCTCGTGCCCTCGAGGTCACCGTCGCCCGGCTGCGTCATCGACTCGGTCCGATCGGCGCGGCGATCATCGCCCATCCGCGCCGCGGTTACCGTTTCGACGCTTCGATCGCGCCCCAAACCACCGAATCGGTCGCGTGATCTGTCTCTAAAAGCGACAATTCGCGCGGCCAGTTGGGGCTTTAGGCGGGACCAGGCGCCATCCCGGCGCCGTAGAGCGCGGGGCGGGCGGTGGCGCGCATACGGCTTAGGACGCGGCTGGTGACGGGCGCCGCGTCGGGATGCTCGCCTCCGTTCGCGTCGGCGGCCGCGGCCCACGCTGCGGTGCGCGTTTCGAACGTGGACGCGTCGTTCAACTCAGCGCAGTCGAGGGTGTCGGTGTTGAGGTCGACCACGATGGTGTCGCCGTCTTCGATGAGACCGATCGGGCCGCCGAGATACGCCTCGGGACCGACGTGTCCGATGACAAGCCCGACAGAGCCACCCGAGAAGCGGGCGTCGGTCATCAACGCGATCGTGATGTTGCGCTGACGGCACAGTGCTGTGATGCGCGACGTCGGGTCGAGCAACTCGGGCATCCCGGGAGCGCCGCGCGGTCCGTCGTAACGGATCACGACCATGTCGCTGTCTTGGAACGAATCGGGATCGTCTTCGAGCGCCGCGATCAACGCCGACTCCCGATTGAACACGCGCGCCCGCCCGACGAAGCGGCCATCGACAATTCCACCTTCGACGCCGGCAACTTTCAAGATCGCGCCACCCTCGGGCGACAGGTTGCCGCTCAGCAAGCGCAGCCCGCCCGTCGCCTTGAATGGCTTCGCGATCGGCAACACGATCTCACCGTCGGGTGCGGGCGGCGCAAGGCGCTCGAGTTGTTCGGTGAGCGTCTCGCCTGTGCAACCCACGGTGCTTCCGTCGAGCCACCCGTTGTCCAACAACTCCTTCACGATGACCTGCACCCCGCCGATACCGTCTACGTCGACCATCGAATACAGCCCGAACGGCCGCATGTTCACGAGCACCGGGAGCCGATGCGACAGTGCGTTGAACTCCGCCTGGCTCATCACCTCGTTCCACAAGTCGATGCCCGCAGCACGCGCGATCTCGACACTGTGCAATACGACGTTGGTCGAGCCGCCCATCGCCATCGTGACGGTGAGCGCGTTGCGCAGTGACGCCGGCGTGACGATGTCGCGGGGGCGGATGCCCTTGGCGTTCATCGTCAAGAGGCACTCGACGAGTTGGTCGGGAAATTCCTTGACGCGACGCGAGTCGTCCGAGGTCGGCGTGACCATGTGCAAGGGCTCCATGCCGAGCACCGCAATGAACGTCTGCATGGTGTTGTACGTGAACATGCCGCCGCAGCTGCCCTGCCCCGGGCAGGCGTGCAACGCGACTCGCGTCCGCGTCTCGTCGTCGGGGTCACCCGCGAACTGAAAGCCGGCCACCAGGTCAATGCGTTCACCGGTAAGCGGATCGGTGCCCGGCTTGATCGACCCATCGGACAGGATCACCGCCGGCGCGTTGTACTCGAGCATCGCAGCGAGCGTGCCCACGGGTGGCTTGTCGCAGGCAACGACTGCGGCGACGCCGGCGACGTCGTTGGCCCGCAGATGCATGTCGGTGTTGTCGTTAACGAGTTCGCGGCCGATCAGCGAGTAGCGCATGCGATCGGTGCCGTTGAGCTGTCCGTCGGACACCCCGAGCGTGTACGCCGGCGCGATTAAACGGAATGGCAAATTGTCGTTTTGGATCCGCGCCGACATCGCTGCTCGAACTGCTTCGACTTTTTCCTGCACGCCGAGATAGCACTGGCTGTCACCGAGGGTGCCGAGCACGGCCCAGACCGGGTCGTGAATCTTCTCTACGGGCTCGCCCAGGAACCGCGCTGTTCCAACCCGTTGGACGTCACGACCGGGGTTGTCCGACACGAATGCTTCACTCACAGCACCGCAGGGTAGTTTGACGTTGATGAGCGCGGCCGACGTCGTCGTCGCTGACGGCCTGCGCAAGTCTTGGGATGCCACGCTCGCGCTCGATGGTGCGTCGTTCCGGGTGGGCCCGGGCGTCACGGGACTGCTCGGCGCGAACGGTTCGGGCAAGACCACGACGCTGGGGTTGTTGCTCGGCATGCACGCGCCCGACGGCGGCACCCTCAGCGTGCTCGGCCTCGACCCCGTCACCCAGGGCGCCGAAGTCCGCGGGCTTGTCGGGTATGCGCCCGAGCACGACACGCTGCCGCCCGACGTCGCCGCCTACGAAGTAGTCGCGCACCTGGCCGAGATGCGCGGGCTGCCGCGACGCGAAGCCGCCGGGCGAGCCAGCGACGTGCTCTTCGAACTCGGCTTAGGCGAGGAGCGGATGCGGCCGGTGGGCACCATGTCGACCGGCCAACGGCAACGAGTGAAGCTCGCGCAGGCCATCGCCGCTGACCCCACGCTGGTCCTGCTCGACGAACCGACCAACGGCCTCGATCCGATGCAACGCGAAGAGATGTTGCGTCTCGTGCGGCGCGTAGCCGACGAGTTGGGCATTCACGTGCTGCTGTCTTCGCACTTGCTTGAAGAAGTCGAACGCGTGGCCGACGCGGTGATCATCCTCGACAACGGCCGCACCGTCGCCGCCGGCAACGTCGCCGACCTCCAAGCGGGCGAAGGCCCCGCCGAAGTGATGGTGACCCTCGACGCGCCGAGCCGAAAGCTCACCACCGCGCTGCGCGCAGCGAAGGTGGGCTTCACCGATATGGGCGGCGGCCGCCTCCTCGTAAGCGTCGCGAGCGAGCCGACGTACGACAAGTTGCGCGACGCAATCGCCGCCAGTGGCGTCTCGCTGCGCAGCCTCGAACGGCGACGGGAAACGCTCGAGGACGTGTTCTTTGCCGCGGGCGACGCGGCCGACGCGGCGCGCGCCGACGCAAAGACCAAGGCCGCGCGATGAGCGACGCTCGCATCATCGACAGCGGCTATCGCCGCTACGACGGCGCCCGACTCGGAGCGCAGCACGCCACCGTCGCTCTGTGGAAGCACACGCTGCGGCGAATCCTCGGCCTCGGTCGTCCGGCGCGGTGGAAAGCGTTGCCGGTGTTGGCGATCGCGATCGCGTACGTGCCCAACATCGTCTTCGTGGGCGTGACCGCGATCGTGCCCGACGATCGCATCCGCAACAGCCTGTTGCCCGGATACGCGTTCACTTACGGATTTATCACGGCCGCGATCGCGCTGTTCGTGGTGTTCGTCGCGCCCGAAGCGTTGTGCCCCGATCGTCGCAGCGGGATCCTCAGCCTTTATCTCGCGACGCCGCTCACCCGCAGCCGATACATCGCAGCGAAGGCGGCGGCGGTGTTCACGTCGCTGTTGCTAGTGACGCTTGGGCCGCCGCTGTTGTATCTGATCGGCCTGTCAGCCCAGAACGCGGGACCCCACGGGTTGGCCGGATTTCTCGGAACGCTGGGACGTATCGCGCTGTCGGGCGTGATCCTCGCTGCGTTCTTCACGGGTTTGTCGGTGGGGGCAAGCAGCCTCACCGACCGTAAAGCGTTCGCGGCCGCCGGCATCTTCTTCTTCTCGCAAGTCGTAGGCGCCTTCGTCACGATCATCGTCGACGTCGCGAAAGGCCCGAGCTGGATCCTCGGGTTTTCGACGAACGCAGCGGTGTTCTCGCTCGTGTTGCACATTTTCGGTCAGGGGCGGATCGTCACCGCCGGTGGCGACGTGGTGCCAATGGCCGCGTTCGCAGCCGGCACTGCCTTCTGGACCGTGCTCGGCGGCGCTATCGCGTGGTGGCGCTACGCGCGTCTGCGGGTGACCCGATGACCGACGCGCCGGTGATCGAACTCGAAGGTGTGTCGAAATTCTTCGGTGGCGTCGTCGCGGTGAGCGACGTCAGCTTCAGCATCGGCGCCGGCGTCACCGCGCTTCTCGGGCCCAACGGCGCCGGCAAGTCGACCGTGATGCGAATCCTGTGTGGTCTCGCGGCGCCGTCGCGCGGCACGGTCCGTTTGCTCGGTGAAGACCCCCGCGGCCCGGTCGAAGTTTTTCGCCACCTCGGCCTCGTGCCCCAGCAAGAAGTGGTGCCCGAGGTGCTGAGCGCCCACCAATTCGTGTCGCTCAGCGCCGAGCTTTCGAAGGTAAGAAACGCCGACGCGGCCGCGCGCTACGCGCTCGGTTTGGTGGAGCTCGACCCCGACGACGCGCGGCCGGTGCGGACCTATTCCAAGGGCATGCGTCAACGGGTGAAGGTCGCAGCCGCTGTGGTGCACGACCCGCAGATCCTCGTGCTCGACGAGCCGCTCGAAGGCCTCGACCCGCGCCAGCGTCGCGCCATGATCGAGTTGTTCACCGAACTCGGAAGCGAAGGGCGCACGGTGGTGGTCTCCAGCCACGTGCTCGACGAGGTCGAACGCCTCGCGTCGCGGGTGCTCGTGATGGGCAAGGGCCGACTCTTGGCCGAGGGTGACTTCCATGCCATCCGCGAACTCATCGACGACCGGCCCCACAAGTTGCGTGTAATCACCGACAAGCCCCGGGAACTCGCGGCGGGTCTCGTCGCGAACGCGGGCGTGGTGGGTGTGACCCTGGCGCGCGGGGCGATCGTCGTCGACACGAACGACGTCAGCGCGTTTCGCCTGAACGTCGCGTCCGTCGCGAAGAGGGCGAAGGCGAGGCTGGTTGAAGTGGTGCCCCTCGACGACGACCTCGAAAGCGTCTTCAGGTACTTGGTGAGCTCGTCGTGATCGGACGCGTCGCCAAGCTCATCGCCCGCACGCAACTGACCCGCGGTCGCCTCGTGTTCCTGCTGGGCATGGGTGCGATCATCGTTTTCTTCGGCGGGATTATCTCCGCCACCAGCGGCGCCGGGCGCTACACCGACACCGTCGGCACCATCGACAAGTTCGGTATCGGTGTCGTCGCTCCAGTGGTCGGCCTCGTGCTCGCGTCGGCCGCGCTGGGTGACATGGTCGACGACCGCACGCTCGTGTACTTGTGGCTACGGCCGGTGTCGCGGTGGCACATCTCATTAGGCGCGGCGCTGGCGAGCGTCGGAACCGCGCTGCCGTTGGTGGTCGTGCCGGTCACGGTCGCAGCCTTTGTCGGCTCCGGCGACGCCAAAGTCGTGGCTGCCGCGGCGGCTGCGAGCGCGGTCGCGACGATCGGCTACGCGGGGATCTTCCTGGCGCTCGGGTTCAAAGTGCGCCGCGCCCTCGTGTGGGGGATCGCGTACATCCTGATCTGGGAAGGCTTCCTCGCCCGCAGTGTCGCCTTCGCCGCGAAACTGTCGGTCGGGGTGTACGCCACGTCGCTGCTCGACCACCTCACCGACAGCACTTTGCCGAAGCACCCGTCGACCGAGACGGCGGCCGTGATCGTTCCGCTGGCGGTGGCCGCCGCGGCCATCGCGCTCACGGGCCGGTGGCTCAAGACGACCGAAGTCGCGTAGGCCTACACGCGAATAACGGGCGGCTCCACGGCGCTGTGGACCCGCCCGTATTCGTTGTCGCCTGGCCGCCCCGGGGCAAGGGGCAAGCTAAATCGGGCGAGTGGCTATGCCGTACGGCGAACCAGGCCGACGACGTGACGAAGGGGGATGACAACGCGGTCGGCGTGGTCGGCCACGGCGATCTCACAGTCGCTGCACCAATCGAGGTGCCCGTGCACGATGCTGCCGTCCACGCACGCAACCTGAACGTTGCGGCCGATGTTGCGACGAGCGGTGGAGCGCTGGAGTTCGAGCATTGGGTTGATCCCCCCGATTGAATCGATGTCTTCGATGTCCTAATCATCGGCT
>JBEEFT010000129.1:0-7532 GCA_041166225.1 Actinomycetota bacterium
CGCTGTTCGTGGCGGTGGCGGTGACGTCGGTACGCGCCGCTCGCCGCAAGCTGTCGCGCGAGTCGTGGTATTCGGTGCACCTCTACGCGTACCTCGCGATCGCGCTGTCGTTCGCGCCTCAGCTCGCGGTGGGAAACGATTTCACCGACGACGCCGTCGCGCGCGCCTGGTGGCTCGCGTTGTACGTCGCCGTGTTCGGCTCGATTCTGGCTTGGCGCGTTGTGCGGCCGTTGTGGTTCAACGCCCGGCATCAGCTGCGGGTCGAGGCGGTACGGGGCGAGGCGAACGGCGTCACGTCGATCTACATCACCGGGCGACGGCTCGAGGAGATCAAGGCCGAAGCGGGCCAGTTCTTTCTGTGGCGGTTTCTGGTGGGGACGGGCTGGGCCAAGGCGCACCCGTATTCGCTGTCGGCGGCACCCAACGGGCGATTCCTCCGCATCACCGTCAAGGACCTCGGCGACGACAGCGCGCGGCTGCAACACCTCAAGGCGGGCGTGCGCGTGTTCGCCGAAGGCCCGTACGGGACGTTCACCGCGCAGCGGCGCACGCAGCGACGCGTCGCGCTGATCGCCGGCGGCATCGGCATCACGCCACTACGCGCCCTGATGGAGACGCTCCCAGCCGCGCCGGGTGATGTCACGCTGTTGTACCGCGCCGCGACCGACGGCGACGCCGCGTTCCGCCGCGAACTCGACCAGCTCGCGAAACGTCGCGGGTTCGAACTGCGGATGTTCGTGGGCACCGACATCGGCGACGACCAAACCGATCAGTTGGGCGTGCCCGCGCTTCGTCGCCACCTGCCCGACATCGCCAAGCGCGACGTGTTCGTGTGCGGGCCTCCAGCCATGCTCACTGCACTGCGCCGTCGCCTCAGGTCACTGCGGGTGCCGACGCGCCAAGTCCATTTCGAAAGGTTCGAGTTCTGATGGCCCGCCTCCGGCGCACCGCGCCGGTGCTGATCGCCACCGCGTCGGGCCTCGCGCTGCTCGCCAGCTTCCACACAACGCCGAGCGCCACGCTCGCCGTCGGGTCGTCGCCCACGTCTGCCGCCGAATCTGCGTTGGGCGCCACCACAACCACCACGGTCAAGCGGTCCAAGACCACGGCCGCGCCGACCACGATCCCGGTGCGCACTGTCGACGGGCCGGCGGTGCCGACGAAGTTCGGCGCCGTGCAGGTGCGCGTCACGCTGCAGGGCGCGCGCATTCTCGACGTGCAGGCACTCCAGCTTCCGTCGAGCCATCCGCGGTCGACCGAGATCAGTCAACAGGCCGCGCCGCTGTTGCGCAGCGAGGCGTTGCAGGCGCAGAGCGCTCGCATCGACGTGTTGTCGGGCGCCAGTTACACGAGCGTGGGCTACGCGAACTCCCTGCAAGCGGCGCTCGATAGCGCGCGCACCGCGTGAGCGGAGCTACCACCGTCGCCGACTTCGTGCGCGTCGAGCAGTTGTGGGGCACGGCGATCTCGTTGCGCGTGTGCGACGCATTCGACGACTCGGCCGCCGACGACGTCTTCGGGTGGTTTCATCACGTCGACGACGTCTTCTCGACGTGGCGTGCCGACACGGAGATAAGCCGGCTCGGTCGCGGCGAGCTGCACCTCGACGACGCCAGTTCAGAGGTGCGCGAAGTACTGGACCTGTGCGAGCGAGTTCGGGCCGAGAGCGGCGGCGCGTTCGACGTGCGCGTCGGCGCCGACCCGCGGGTGACCCCGCGCGAGGGTCTGGGCCCGCTCGACCCGTCGGGACTCGTGAAGGGGTGGGCGTTGAAACGCGCCGCCGCGCTTTTGCGCGAACGCGGCGCGCACAATTTCGTGATCAACGCAGGCGGCGACGTGGTCACCGGGGGTCGACCCGCTCGCGACGAACCCTGGCGCGTGGGCGTGCAGCATCCGTCGATGCGCGACCGCGTGGCCATGGTGCTCGGCGTGACGGACATGGGCGTCGCGACGTCGGGGCGCAACGAGCGCGGCGACCACATCGTCGACCCGCGCACCGGCCTTCCCGCGACCGACGTATTGGCGGTAACGGTGGTCGCCGCTGATCTCGCACTGGCCGACGGTTACGCCACCGCCGCGCTCGTGCTCGGCCACGACGGCCCCGCGTGGCTGGCTGCACACGGCCTCGCGGCTGCGGTGATCACCAACGACGGCGTGGTGACGTCAACCGCGGCGCTCGACGCCTACCGGCTGCAATAACGGCGTCGGCGCGAACTCGACTGGCGCGTCGAACGCAGCTTTACGCGACGCGCGGCGCATGGCGGCGAGCAGCGCCGGGCCGACCACCAGGATTGCCACCACGGTCGTGATGGCGCGGCCCGTGTCCCATCCCCACGTCGACGTGGCGAGGCAGTAGAGAGCGAAACGATGCAAGTTCGCCAGCGGCGACGCGCCCGGCGCGAACGAAAGCGACCCGCCGGTGCCGGTCGCGAAGGGCCAGAAGAACAGGTTCAGCAAAGTGCCGAACACGTAGGCGCTTACCGCGCCGTAGGCACCGAGCAGCGCGAGCTCGACCTTGCCCGTCGCGCGCGGCATCAAGCCGGCACCCATGCCCACCCACGCAGCACCGAGCATCTGGAACGGGAGCCAAGGGCCGACACCACCCGTCAACAGTGACGACGCGAACATCGTGGTGGCCCCGAGCACGAAACCGAAGCCGGCGCCGTACACGCGGCCGGCCAGCACGAGCACGAAGAACACCGTCTCTACACCCGCGGTGCCCGCGCCTAGCGGTCGAAGCGCGGCGCCGAGCGCGCTGAGCACGCCGAGCATCGCCAGCGTCTTCGCGTCCATCCCACCCGCGCTCAACTCGGCGACTACCACCGCTACCAGCGCCGGCATGATCAGGATGAACACGAACGGCGCGTCCACTCGGTGGGCGCCGCCGCCGTGATGCCGCAGCAGGGGCCACACGAACATCGCGAGGCCGGCGAGCGACGCCAGCGCGATGGCGACCGCAGGCCGCGCGCCGACACGCACCACGCGGGGGCGCGCGTTCACTCGTCCTCCAAGGCCGCGGCTACGTCGGCGACGGTCAGGTACATCGCAGGGCTGAGGACCTTGGACACTTGCGGCGCGAACGCGGGCGACGACGACACGACCTCCGCGGTCGCGCCGGCGGCGACGACCTCGCCCTGCGCCATCACGATCACCTCGTCGGCCGCTGCGGCGACGAACTCGACGTCGTGGGTGGCGACCACGATCGCGTGCCCCTCGTTCGCGAGTTCGCGCAGGATCTCGCGTAGCCGGTCCTTGGCGAGGTAGTCGAGGCCGCGGGTCGGCTCGTCGAGCAGCACCACCTGCGGCGACGCGGTGAGTTGTATCGCCAACACGAGCGCGAGGCGCTGGCCTTCGCTGAGGTCGCGCGGGTGTTGTTCGGCGGCCACGTCGGGCACGAGACGGTCCAGCAGTTTGCGACACGTGCCGGTGACGGCGTCGCTCTCGTGGTCGGCTTGCGCGCACTCGGCTGCGACGGTCTCGAGGTAAAGCAGGTCGGCCGGCGTTTGCGGTACCAACCCCACGAGCGCGCGCGCCTGCGCGGCGGGCAACTCGTGGGGGTCGCGGTCACCAACGCGCACCCGTCCCGCGGCGCGCGGCCCCGAGCCTTGCAACGCCCATAGCAACGACGACTTGCCCGAGCCGTTGCGCCCCATCAGCGCCACCACCCGTCCGGCGCGCAGTTCGACGCCGACTTCGCGCACGGCCACCGTGTCGCCGTACGTCACGACCACGCCGTCGGCCGCGAGCGCGACCGCGGCGCCCGTCACCGAACTGTGCATCGGCGGCGACATGCCGTGTCGCTGCGCATGCACAGAAAGGCGTTGGCGGAGCGGGTCGGCGACGCGGCGGGCATCGCGGACCGACAACGGGAGCGGATCCCAGCCGGCGAGACGACCGAGGTGGACGATGGGCGGGGCGATCGTGCTCGTGGCGAGCACCGACGCCGGCGCACCGATACGCGCCGTGCCGTCGCCCGGCAGTTCAATCACGCGGTCGGCGTATTGCACCACGCGTTCCATCCGGTGCTCGGCGACAACAACCGTGACGCCCAGGTCGTGGACGAGGCGCGTGATGGCGGCGAGCACGTCTTCGGCCGCGGTGGGGTCGAGCGCGGACGTCGGCTCGTCGAGCACCAACACGCGGGGATGGGCGGTGAGCACTGAGCCGATCGCCACGCGTTGCTGTTGGCCACCCGACAGCGTGCGCATCGGCCGGTTGCGCAGGTCGGCAATGCCGAGCAGGTCGAGGGTCTCCTCGACGCGCTTGCGCATGACCGACGGTTCGATCGCCAACTGCTCCATCGCGTACGCGAGTTCTTCTTCGACGGTGTCGGTGACGAAACCGGCCAGCGGGTCTTGCCCCACCACACCGACCAGGTCGGCCATGTCGCGAGGCTTGTGGTCGCGCGTGTCGCGTCCGTCGACGGAGATCGCACCCGACACGTGACCGCCGGTGAAGTGCGGCACGAGCCCGTTTACAAGACCGAGCAACGTGGACTTGCCCGCACCGGTTGGGCCGATCACGAGGCACAGCTCGCCGGCGTCGACGGTGAGGTTGACGTCGCGCAGCGTGGGCTCCGCGGCGTCGGCGTAGGCGAACGTGACGTGGTCGAAGCGGATCATGTGGCGCTCGCCGTCGCCGCAGCCCGCGGACGAACACGATCGGCCGCGCGCGTCGGCGGCGCCAGCCACGCGGGCAACAAGCCGAAGCCGATGGCGATCGCCGGTAGTAGCGGGAGCGCGGGCCACTGCAGCGGCTGGAGTGACGGGATCAGACCAGACGCGTCGACGCTGCTCGTCGCTACGAACACGCCCGCCACCGCGACGCCGGCCAGCGCCACTGTCCACTCGGGCGCGCGCCACGGTTCGCGCCGGTAACGCGTGCGGCGCACCCGCGCCCCCCCGACCACGATGCCGGTCCACGCCAGCGCGGCGCCGATCACCAGCATCGGTACGCCGAGCGCGCGCGGCGCGGTGCCGTCGAGCAACCCGTACACGCCGCAGCAGATGCCGCCCAGTCCTCCCAGCATCAACGCCGCGGTGGCAGCCCGGCGACGCGCCTCGACCGCGTTCGTGTGGCCGTACCCCCGGGCGTCCATCGCGGCGGCCAACAGGAGCGACCGGTCGAGCGCGTCGACGAGCACCGGCAACAACACGGTGCGCACCAACGCGAATCGGCGTGACGTGTCGCCGCGCAGGCGACGGGCCCGGCGCACGCGCACCGCGCTTTCCACCAGTTGGGGCGCGACCGTGAGCGCGACCGTCACCGCGACACCGGCTTCGTGCAGCGCGGCGGGCACCGCCTTGAGCAACCGCTTCGGATCGGCGAGCACGTTCGCAGCACCGACGCAGATCAGCAGCGTCGCGAGCCGCAACCCGTCGTAGACCGCGTCGAGCACTCCTTCAGCGGCGACGGGTCCGCCGATGCGAATGCCGTGCACCGCCGAAGGCAACGGCAGCTGCGGCAACGTGAACAACACGTGCGCGCCCGTCCGTCCCCCGAGTACGACCCGGAACGCGACGCGGATGCCGATCACCACGAGACCGAGCACGAGATAGGTCTTGAACCCGCGGGCCCACGGTGCGTCGCCGCGCCGGGCCGCCACCACTTGCGCGACCACCACCACGACGAGCACGAGCAGCAGCGGGTTGGTGGTGCGGCTTGCAGCGGTCGCCATGCCCAACGCCCACAGCCACCACGCGCCGGGATGCAACGGGCGCGCCAGGCGAATCGAAGGTTGCCGGCGCGCCTGCATCACTCAGATACTTACAGGCCCCCTACTGCGGGGGTGAAGCGAGCCAGGTAACTCGTGAGGTGGTCGTAGGCGCCCGTGACGAGCAGCACGCCGAGCACCAGCAACAGCACGCCGGCCACGCGTTGGAGTGGGTTCGAGATGCGCCGCATGAAATTGTTGAACCCGGGCGACGAGGCGAGGCCGAGTGACGCCAGCAGGAACGGCACCCCGATGCCGAGCGCATACGCACCGAGCAACGCGCCGCCCTTCACCGGGTTGGCCGACGACGCCGCGACCACCAGCGCCGCGCCGAGCAGCGGCCCGACGCAGGGCGTCCACGCCGCGCCGAACGCCACGCCGAGCACCACCGGACGGGCGACGCCGAGCGACTTCGGTACGTTCAGGATCGCGCGGCGCTCTTGTACGGCCCGGCCCCGCACCACGCCGAGCAACACCAAGCCCATCACGGCCACGATCAATCCCCCGCCGCGTTCGAGGCCCGTGTGGATGTGGTCGAGCGACGAACCGAGCACACCGGCGGCCACGCCGAGCGACGCGAACACGATCGTGAAACCGAGCACGAAGAGGCCCGTGGCGGCGACCGCCTTCGCGGGATCGGCTTCTTCGACCGAGGTGCCCAGCACCATGCCGATGTAGGCCGGCAGCAATGGCACCACGCACGGCGCCAGGAACGACGCGACCCCGGCGCCGAACAGCGCGATCAGGTCACGGACCACGCGTCAGCTACCGAACGTGAATGCGTAAACCTGCACGCCGGCGCCGAGCGGGTGGATGCGCAGGGTGTGGTCGCCCTTCGGTCCGTTCGCGATGAGGTGATAGAGGTCGGCGGACGCGACGTTCACAACCGTCTGGCCGTCACGCTCGGTGATCGACGATCCCCGCGCCGACGCGGGCACCGGTTGGCCGTCGAGTTCGATCACTGCGATCGCGTCGGTCGCGTTCGTGCGGTCCATTACGAGGTTGACCTCGCCCGCTTGGTAGCGCAGGTCGAGGTTCTCCTTGGCGTCGGTCGACTCGAGGAACTGCTTCGATACGAGCCAGTCGCCGTCCAACCCGAAGTTGTTGTGCGACAGCGACGAGGGCAGCGTGAAGTGGTGCGGGCCCGACTGCAGTTCTTCGGGCGACTCGGTTGAGCCGCGTTCGCTTCCGAGATACGTCTCGGGGGTGATCGCCGCGGTGAGATTCTCCGCGGGCTTCTTCGGGTCGGCGGCCTTGGGCGCGTCCTTCTTCACGCCGAGCAGCACGCGCAGCACCTGCTCGGTCTGGCTGTAATCGCCTTCACCGAAGTGCGTGAAGCGCACGTTGCCCTGCCTGTCGGTGACGTACTTCGCGGGCCAGTACGAGTTATTGAACGCGTTCCAGATGTCGAGGTCGTCGTCGTAGACAACGGGATAGTTGACGCCCAGCTTTTTCGCGGCCGCCGCCACGTTGTGATGGTTCTTCTCGAAGTCGAACTCGGGCGAGTGCACGCCGACGATCACGAGGCCGTCGTCTTTGTAGCGCTGATACCAGGACTCGAGGTAGGGCAGGGTGCGCACGCAGTTGATGCAGCTGTAGGTCCAGAAGTCGTACACGACGACCTTGCCCTTGAGGTCGACCTCTTTGAGCGGCTTCGTGTTCAGAAATCCTTTGCCGATCGCGAGCGACGGGCGCGGGGCTTTTGAAATCACGGGCAGATCCGAGATCGCGTTGACGTTGCTGACTCCGCCGATGGAGCCGGGGTTGGTGCCCTTCGCTACGAACACCGCAGCCGCGGCCACGAGGACGAGGCCGACGG
>JBEEFT010000130.1:0-3696 GCA_041166225.1 Actinomycetota bacterium
GCCCGCCTCCAGGCAGACGCAGATCGCGCAGGACGTAGGTGACCGTGCGCTCGACGACGGTGCGGTACCACTCGTCGCCGGTGAGTTGCGCGCCGTGCGTGTAGACGCGCACGAAACCGGCCTGGTCATAGAGCATCTTCTCGAAGTGCGGCACGAGCCACTGCCCGTCGACCGAGTAGCGGGCGAAGCCACCGCCGACGTGGTCGTGGATGCCGCCCGCCGCCATCGCGTTCAACGTGCGGGTGGCCGCGGCGCGGGCCTCATCGCTGCCTTCGAGCGCGCCGACGAGCAGCGCGTCGAGCATGGAGGGTTGCGGGAACTTCGGTGCGCCGCCGAAACCGCCAAGGCGGTCGTCGTGGTTGGCGAGCAACATCTCGATGGTCGCGGGAAACGGATCGACGGGGCCGTCCCGTTCGGCCAGCGACACCGTGGATTTCACCCGGAAGCCGCCGGTGGAACGCTCGCGCACGGCGCGGGTCACCTGATCGGCTTGTTCGAGCACGTCGGCGCGCTTGTCTGTCCAGGCGTCGTGCACCGCGTGCAGCACCTCCGCGAAGCTCGGCATGCCGTGGCGGCGCGTCGGCGGGAAGTAGGTGCCAGCCCAAAACGGGCGCTGCTGCTCGGGCTCGACGAACACCGTCATCGGCCATCCGCCGTGGCCGGTCATCGCCTGCGTCGCCTCCATGTACACGGCGTCGACGTCGGGCCGCTCTTCACGGTCGACCTTCACGTTGACGAACAGTTCGTTCATCAACTCGGCCGTGCCCTCGTTCTCGAACGAGTCGTGGGCCATCACGTGGCACCAGTGACACGCGGCGTATCCGATCGACAACAGGATCGCTTTACCCGTGCGGCGCGCCTCGTCGAACGCTTCTTCGCCCCACGGATACCAGTCCACGGGATTGTCCTTGTGCTGCCGCAGATATGGGCTGGCCTGGTTAGCGAGCCGGTTACTCATTAAAGATGAACTGCCCGTTTTCGTCGCGGACAAACGGGGTGGCGGTGAGTACGGCACCGATGTTGAGCGCGCCGTAGACGTGGGGGAACGGCTGCATGCCCTCGGCCGGAGGCTCGGGCACGAGAGGCGGGTCGAGCAGGTCGGGCTCGATCGTGAGCAGGACCAGCGGGTCCATCACGTCGGCGTAGTACTTGTTGGCTACCGCGATCACTTGGTGGCGGTAGGAGCAGTGGATGAAACCAACTTCCTCGAGCGTGAGCTCGCGCGTCGATTGCGCGTAGAACCCCGACGACGCCGCCTCTTCCCAAGCCTGTTTGTCTGCGATGTGGAAGATGGGCTCCATGGCGGACGAGAGCGTAGGTGGCCTTCGTCTTCTAGGTTTCCGCGGCATGGATCTACGACTTGACGGCAAAGTGGCGCTGGTAACCGGCGGTTCGCGAGGCATCGGGCGGGCCATCGCGACGTCGATGGCCGAGAGCGGCGCCCGCGTGATGATCTCGTCGCGCAAAGCCGACGACCTGCAAGCCACGGCCAAGGAGATCGGCTACGACTGCGAATGGTTCGCCGCGAACGCGGGCAACGAAGCCGAAGCCGCGGCGTGCGTCGCGGCCACCGTCGAGCGGCTCGGCGGCGTCGACATCCTCGTGAACAACGCCGCGACGAATCCGTACATGGGTCCGATCCTCGGCATCGACGAGGGGCGCGCCAACAAGACCGTGCAGGTCAACCAGTGGGGTGTGCTGCGCTGGACCCAACTCGCGATCGAAGCCGGGCTTGGCGATCGACCGGGCGCGTCGGTGATCAACATCGCGTCGGTCGGCGGAATGTCCGCCGGTGGCGCGATCGGTTGGTACAACGTCACGAAGGCGGCGGTGATTCACCTCACCAAGAATTTGGCCCTTGAGACCGGCGCACGCGCGCGTGTGAACGCGATCTGTCCGGGGCTGGTTAAAACCGACATGGCCAAGGCGCTGGTCGACGCCGCGGGCGAACAGATGGCGAAACGCCTGCCGATGAAACGGCTGGGTGAGCCCGTCGACATCGCGAACGCGGCGACGTTCCTCGCATCCGACGCCGCTTCGTGGATCACCGGCACGACGCTCGTCATCGACGGCGGCGCGCTGTTGATGGGCGGCGCTTAAGCAAGCTCGCTTCGCTGCACCTTGCCCGACGTAGTGCGGGGGAGGGCGTCGACGAGTACCAACTCTTTGGGCGCGCAGTACGCGGGCAGCGTGTCCTTGACGTGATCACGGAGCGCGTTGAGCGACGGAGGCGCAGCGGGATCGGCGGCGACCACGAACGCCACGACGCGCGCGCCCCACTCCGCATCCGGTCGGCCGGCAATCGCGATCTCCGCGATCCCGTCGAGCCCGGCGAGGGCGCGCTCGACCGCGGCGGGCCACACCTTCTCGCCGCCGGTGTTGATCACGTCGCCTATGCGGCCGTCGACGCGCAGCACACCGTCGATCAACGCACCGGCGTCGCCGGTCGCGAACCATCCGTCGGCGTCCTTGGGGTCGGTGCCGTCGCGGTAACACCGCAACAACTGCGGGCCGCGCACCCAAATCTGGCCGGTGCCGTCGACGCGCAACTCGACGCCCTCGAGCGGGTGCCCGTCGTACGCGATCCCGCTGCCGGTCTCGGTCATGCCGTAGGTGCGGATCACGTTGCTCGGAAACTCGTCAGGCGCCGCCGCCCCGCCGAGCAACACGCGACGAAAGCGTGTGAGATCGGTGCGCCGCGCCATCGTCGGCACCAGCGACACGAGCGTGCAATCGGCGTCGTCCGCGAATGTGAAGCGCGTGCTCGTAACGAGCGCACGCAACACCACCGAGAGTCCGCCGATGTGCGCGAGCGGCAGGCAGGCCAACCACTTGTCCGATTTGGTCACGCCGAGTGCGTTCGACGACGCCCACGCCGAGGCGGTGATCGCCTCGTGCGTGAGCACAACAGCTTTGGGCTCGCCCGACGTTCCCGACGTCGCAATCACAACGGCGTCACCCGCCTCGACCGGCTCGTCGATGCGCAGTTCCTCGAGCACCGAGGCGCGCGCGGCCGGAGGCAGCCGCGGGTCGATCGGCGCCACCGCGTCACCCGCGACCCACGCCTCGTGCATCGCATCCACGAACGCAGCACCCGTAGTTTCGATGGGAATGAGCCGTGGCACGACCGTTAGCGTAAAGCCGTATGGCAGACGCCCCACGCTCGGTCGCGGCCCCTCCGTCGGGCGCGAAGCTGTGGCTCGCGGGCGCGCGGCCACGCACGCTGCCCGCCGCGATTGTTCCGGTCGCGGTCGGAACCGCAGCGGCGTACCACGCGAGCGGTCACGTGATCGTTTGGCGCGCGCTCGCCGCGCTCATCGTGTCGTTGGGGGTGCAGGTCGGCACGAACTACGTCAACGACTACGCCGACGGGAAGCGCGGCACAGACGACGTGCGGGTCGGGCCGGTTCGTCTCGTCGGGCAACGGCTTGCGTCGGCAGGTGCCGTGCGAAATGCCGCGATCATTTCGTTCGCGATTGCTGCTGGGTTCGGTCTTGCGCTGTGCGCGGCGGCGGGCTGGCAGCTCGCGCTCGTCGGCGCCGCCGCGATTCTGGCCGGCTACTTCTACACAGGCGGCCCGAAGCCCTACGGCTACGCGGGGCTTGGCGAGGTGTTCGTCTTTGTGTTCTTCGGGCTCGTCGCGACCGTTGGCAGTACGTACGTGCAGCTCGAAACGGTCACCGCCAAGAGCGTGAT
>JBEEFT010000131.1:0-7825 GCA_041166225.1 Actinomycetota bacterium
GACCAGGCCGGTTTCGTGCGCGTCTACACGCACGGCGCGCAACTCACCGGCGACGAGTGGTACCGCACCGTCGTCGAGCGCACGGTCACCTACGTCCTGCGCGATCTGCGTCTGCCTGGAGGCGGGCTGGCGAGCGCGGAAGACGCCGACAGCGAAGGCCACGAAGGCCTGTTCCAAACGTGGACTCGCTCCGAAATCCTGACGACGCTTCGCGATGAGCAGCTCACCAACGACGTGTGTGCGTTCTACGGCGTCACTGATGCGGGCAACTTCGAGGGCCGCAACATCTTCTTCCGTCCGATCGACGCCGACCCGTCGGTGCCGCCGCGCATCCAAATTGCGGTTGGCCAATTGTTCGCGGCCCGCGAGCAGCGCGTGCGCCCGCTGCGCGACGACAAGGTGATCACGGAAACGAACGCAATGTTCGTAGCGGCGCTCGCCGACGCCGGCGCCGCGTTCGCGCGGCCCGAATGGGTCGCGGCCGCCGTCGACGTCGCCGAGTTTCTGCTCGGCAACCTTCGCCGCGACGACGGGCGGTGGCTGCGGGCGTGGCAATCCGAAGCGGGCGCGCAGCACCTCGCGGTAGCCGCCGACGTCGCGTGGCTCGTCGACGCGTTCACGCGCCTCGGCGAAGCGACGGGCGACCCGCGCTGGACCAGCGAAGCGCGCGCAGCAGCCGACGCATTGCTCGATCTCTTTTGGGACGGCGACGGAGGTGGTCTGTTCACGGTGGGGCGCGACGCACCGCCGCTCGTGACGAACCCGAAGGAAACCGTCGATGGCGCGACGCCGTCGGCCAACGCGGTGGGTGCGCTCGCACTCGCGCGCCTCGCTGCACTCACCGGCGATGCGCGCTACGACGAACGCGCGCGCGCGATCGTCGCTGGCCTGCCGATCGGCGAACACCCCGCCGGCTTCAGCCCCGCCGGCTTCAGCCACGCCAGCTTCGCCGCGCACTTTCTCGTCACTGGCGCGACCGAAGTCGTGATTCCGGGCCGCTCCGAAGATGCGCAGGCGCTCGTGGCCGAATACCGCGCGCGGTGGCGGCCTCTGGCGGTACTCGCATGGGGCGAGCGGTTCGACTCACCCCTGTGGGAAGGCCGCCACGGAGGTCTCGCGTACGTGTGCCGCAACTTCGTGTGCGACTTGCCCGTCGACGAACCCATCGCCCTCGCGGCGCGCTTGTAATAGCCACCATCCACCTCCGGAGACACTCGGGCGACGAACATTGACGTGTGGCTGCCGTCCAGAGCCCGCGACATCCGTCGTTCCGGAAACCAGTCGCGCCCGCGGGAGCAAGGGTGCGACTGCTGTTGCTCGCGCCCGGCGAAGGTGAAGCGGCATGCGTCGACCTTGATACCGGCGGATTGTTGTGGGCCGCATGGGACCCCGAGGCATCGAACGTCGTGCCGATCCGGCTACGCCCGCTCGACGTCGTAACCGCGCGCACCGTGATCAACCCGGCGCCGCCCGACCCGGCGCGCCCCGAAACGATCGAACTCGTCGACCCGCCGGTCGCCATCGGCCGTTTGCGGGGTCGGCGGGCTCAGCGCCTGCTGACGCCGCTGCACCACCCTGAGAAAGACCAACTGCTCGGCTTCGCGGGGCCCGCCGTCCCGTACTGGACGCTGGCCGGCGACCATCCGTCGATGACGATCGTGAATCCACACGGCGACGTCGTGTTGCTACCGACTGAAGACGGACTCGTGGTGCGTTTCCGCTTCCGCGGCGTGGTGCACGAAATGCCGTGCACGGATGCGGCGGCGGCCGCCGCAGTGACGGCCAAAGGTGGCGCGGTGAAAGCACCGCGCCGCCTGCTCATCACACTGAGCGCTCCGTACCTCGGTCATTGCTACAAGGTGGTGCCGGCGTTGCTGCCCGGCCAGGAGATGCGCCCGCCCCGCGTTCGTCTGCCGTCGTTGAAACGGCGTTAAGCGGCGGCGAACGCTTCGGCGAAGCGCTCGGTCTTGAGCGCTTCGACTGTGGCCCGGTAGGCCGACTCGGCGATCTTTTCCAGACCCGTCGGCCGCATCAGATTCATGCCGTGATCGCGGATCTCCGACGCCGACGGTCGGAACATCAGCACCTCCACTCCCTTGCGGTGCGCCAACGCGACCTCAGCAGACAACATCCGCGCCGGGATGCGACGGACGATCTGGCCTAGCCGACCGGGTGGAGTCGCGGTGTCGAAGGCCAGCGGCACCACTGCGATGATGCGATCGGCTCCGGCCTGGACGCCCAAATCAAGGTTGCTGGTGGAATGCACGCCGCCGTCGATGAGGCTGCGCCGCCCAACTTGGACCGGCTGGTACACGCCGGGAATCGCCGCGCTGGCCAACACGGCGCGCGGCAAGTCGACACGCGGCGAACCAGGACGGCCGAGCACAACCCGGCGACCCGACACGATGTCGACTGTCGTGAGCCAGAGCGCTTTGTCGGGCCACTCGGTCGGAAGTTCTTCGGCAAAGCGGCGCTGACCCTCGGCCATCGTGAACAGCCCCCCGGGGAAGAGGCCTTTGAGAAACGCCGGCACTCGCATCGGGAACGGGGAGACGGCTCGGGCCAACACGTAGCCGGAGCCCACGAGATGGCGGGCGACGTCGAGCGGGCCGTGAAACGTCGGCGAAAACAACTCGGGGTTGCTGTTTAGGTCGCCGCCTAGTGCGCCGTGGGTGGGGTGTTCGCCCAACGCCAGCAACCACATGTCTTCGGTGGTCATGCCCGAGCGCAGATACGCGCCAATGACAGAACCCGCGGACGAACCGATGATCACATCGGCGTCGTCAGGGCTAAAGCCGGCTTCCACGTCGAGCGCACGCAGTACGCCGGCGTGATACGCCAAGCCCACCATGCCGCCCGCGCCAAGAACGAGAGCTGTTTTCATGTCGAACTAATTGTCGGCTGTGCGCACGCCCAAGGCGCGGATCCCGAGCTACTTGGGCAGCTTGCCGCCGGCGAGGTCTTCGGCCATGGCCCAGCCGAAGGCGATCAGGTAGTCGCCCCGGTCGCGCTTGAGCGGCTCGAAGTAGGCAGCAACGTCGGGTTTGATCGTGTCGGGCTTGAGACATTCGTGATCAAGCACGCCCGGAGTGGCGTTGTCGCCGGTGACAACGAAGGTGCGGTCGTCGATGCGGTTCTCGGCGCCGAAGCGCTTGGCCAGGCGCCGGCTCCACGCCCGCTCTTCGCCCGTGGTTTTGCGATCAGGTTGCGGGCAGATGTCGTCGAGACCCTTGAACGCATTGAACGCGCCAGCGTCGATGAGCTTGGTGCCAACGACCACGTCTTCGTCGGGGAACGCCATCAGCGCGCGGCGGTACATGTTGGCCATAAGCGCCTTCAGCACGCTCTCTCGCTTGGCCGACCGCTTCACGGAACCCAAGCCGATCAGCAGGCACGGAGTGCCGCCGATGCGCTCGAGGGTGCAGAACGCGAAGCCGTGCAGCTTGTCGTTCTCGCGGGCCTGCGTGACGAGCACCCAGTCCTCCCGTTGCTTCGAAAGCACGCCGATTTCGTATCCGGCGGGCCCCCCTGTGCACATGTCGGCCAGTTCGGCCAACTCTGCATCGCTCAGCGCAGTGCAGTCTTTCGTTGCGACTTCGATCGCCATGGACCTCGAACTCTCCTCGGCGGCGGGAACTTGACCGCTCGGTCAATGCCGACAGTTTAGGCCGAGAAACCCGACTTTGTTCACACCACCCCGTTCGGGCCCAGCAAAACCTTGAGTTCGGCGACGAGCCGGGAGCTCGGGTCGACCCGAAATTCTGCCGGCAGACGGACTCGCTGCTCGCCGGTGCGCAATACCACGGTGGCGTTGCCCGGAAACTCCGTCAGCAGGCGCTTCAGCTCGCTCACAATGTCGTCGGTCAGACCCGCGGGAAGCTTCAACTCGAGTTCGGTCTGCGCGTCGAAGCTGATTTCGGGCCGCCGGACCTCCATGCACATGAGGGTCGGCTCGTCTTCGCGCTTGTTCACGCGTGCCTTGATGCACACGATCGCGTCGTCGGTGAGCAGTGAACCCCACTCCTGCATCGTCTTGGGAAACACCATTACTTCCATGGCGCCGTCGAGGTCTTCGAGCACGAACGTGGCCATGAGGTCGCCCCGTTTGGTCCACTTCCGTTGGAGCGCAGTGACCACGCCGCCGACCACGCGTACGGCGCCGTCTTCGAGCTCGCGCGCCTCGGACACGCCGCAGTCGACGAGACGGCGCAGGGCCGCCTCGGCTCCCTTCAGCGGATGGTCCGACACGTAGAGGCCGAGCATCTCCTTCTCAAAGGCGAGGCGCGTCATCTTGTCGAACTCGCCCTCGTCGATGGGTAGGCGCGTGTCGTCCCAGCTCGGTTCGCCCGCGTCGTCGAGTGTGTCGAACAAGCTCATGACGCCGACGTCGCGTTCGCGGCGCCGCTGCAGGATCATGTCGACGATCGACTCGGCCGCGAAGCACAACCCCTTGCGCGAGTGACCGAGACTGTCGAAGGCACCGCTCTTGATCAGAGAGTCGATCGACCGCTTGTTCAACACGATCGGGTCGACGCGTTGGCAGAAGTCGTAAAAGTCGACGAAGGGCCCGTTGGACTCGCGCTCGGCCACGATCAATGCAACGAGGTTCTGGCCGACGTTGCGCACCGCCGCCATACCGAAAGGGATCACGCGCTCGCGGGCGCCGAAGCCGGCCAAGGACACGTTGACGTCGGGTACCTGCACCTCGATGCCCAGGTTGCGACACTCGGACAAATACTTCGCGGTGGCGTCTTTGTCGTCGCGTACGGATGTGAGCAGCGCCGCGAAGTACTCGACCGGGTGGTGCGCCTTCAGCCACGCCGTCTGCCACGACACGAGGCCGTACGCGAACGAGTGGCTCTTGTTGAACGCGTAGTCGGCAAACGGTTCGATGATGTCGAACAGTTCTTTGCCGAGCTTGGCGCCGTAGCCGGTTTTCTCGCACGACTCGATGAACTTCTCGCGCTCGGCCGCCATGATCGACCGCACCTTTTTGCCGGCCGCCTTGCGGAGGTTGTCTGCTTCTTCGAGCGAGTAGCCCGCGAACTTCTGCGCGACACGCATCATCGACTCTTGGTAGATCATGAGCCCGTACGTGTCGCCGAGCACCTGCTCCATCTCGGGGTGGATGTACTCGACGGGCTTGCGGCCGTTTTTGCGATCGGCGTAGTCGTAGTGCATGTTCGCCGCCATCGGCCCTGGGCGATACAGCGCGATCAATGCCGAGACGTCTTCGAAGCTCGTCGGCGCGAGGGCCCGCACCAGGGACCGCATCGGTCCACCTTCGAGTTGGAACACCCCGATGGTGTCGCCGGTCCGTAGCAACGCGAGCGTGGGCTCGTCGTCGAGGGGGATGTTGTCGATGTCGGGCCGGACGCCGGTGTTGACTTCGATGAGGTCGAGTGCCTGCTCGATGACGGTGAGGTTGCGCAGCCCGAGGAAGTCCATCTTCAACAGCCCGAGCTTCTCGATCGCCGGACCTTCGTACTGCGTAACGATCGGTGCTTCTTCGATGTCGACGCCCGACTCGGGCTTGCGCTGCACCGGGCAGTACTCCATCAACGGTTCACGCGAAATCACCACCGCCGACGCGTGGATGCCGGACTGGCGACGCAGACCTTCGAGACCCTTGGCCACGTCGATCACTTTTCGTGCGTCGGGGTCGGTTTCGTACATGGTGCGCAAGTCGCCGGCCATCTTGAAGCCGCCCTCGTGCATCGGGTCGAGGTTCAGGCAGGCGCCTATCGGCGTGTCGCGGCCCATGATCAGCGGCGGCATCGCTTTGGCGATCTTGTCGCCGACGACGTAGGGGTAACCGAGCACGCGCGCGGCGTCGCGCACTGCGGCACGCGCCTTGATCGTGGAGAACGTGACGATTTGGGCGAGCCGGTCGCGGCCGTACTTGTCTGCGACGTAACGGATCATCTCGCCGCGGTAACGGTCGTCGAAGTCCATGTCGATGTCGGGCATCTGTTTGCGACCGGGGTTCAAGAACCGTTCGAACAGCAAGTCGAACCGGATCGGGTCGAGATTCGTGATGCCCAAGCAGTAGGCCACGCAGCAGCCCGCGGCTGAACCTCGGCCCGGGCCCACGCGAATGCGGCGTTCGCGCGCGTGACGAATGAGGTCGCCCACGATGAGGAAGTAGGCGGAGAATCCCATTTCGCTGACTACGCGCAACTCGTAGTCGAGCCGCTCGGTGACTTGCCGCGGCAGCTCGGCGCCGTAGCGCTCGCGGGCCCCCTCGTAGGCCCAATGCCGCAGGTACGAGTCATCGTCGGGGAAGCCGGGCGGCAGCGGGAACTCGGGCAGCTGGGCCCGATCGAAGTCGATCGTGATGTTGGCGCGCTCGGCGATCCACAACGAGTTGTCGCAGGCCTCGGGCACGTCCTTGAACAAGTGACGCATCTCGGCCGCGCTCTTGAAATAGTGCTCGTCGCCGTGGAAGTGGAACCGGTTGGGGTCGTCCATGGTGGCGTTGGTTTGCACGCAAAGAAGCGCATCGTGCGATGCGGCGTCGGCGCGGTCGGTGTAGTGCCCGTCGTTGGTCGCGAGCAGCGGAGCCTGAATCTCTTTCGCGATGTCGAGCAACAAGGGATTGGTGCGGATCTGTTCGTCGAGACCGTGGTCTTGCAACTCGATAAAGAAGTTGTCGCGGCCGAAGATGTCTTGGAGACGACCGGCGAGTTTGGTCGCACCCCGAACGTCGCCGTGGAGCAGGCTCTGCAGTACGACGCCACCCAGGCAACCGCTCGTAGCGATCACGCCTTCGTGGTGGCGCTCGAGTAGCTCCCAGTCGAGGCGGGGTTGGTAGTAGTAGCCCTCGAGGAACGCGTAGCTCGAAAGCTTCATCAGGTTCTGGTAGCCCGCGTTGTTCTCGGCCAGCAAAGTCAGGTGGTAGTAGAGCTTCTGGCTGCCGTCGCCGGCGTCACCGCCGGTGTCGTCGACGCGACCTCTTCGCGGTGGCCGGTCGAATCGGCTCTCGCCTGCCATGTAGGCCTCGAACCCGATGATCGGGTTGACGCCGTTCTTCCGGCATTGCTCGTAGAAGTCGATGGTGCCGTACATGTTGCCGTGGTCGGTCATGCCGATCGCCGGCTGCCCGTCGGCCACCGCCGCGCGCACAACGTCGGCGACCCGCGCCGCTCCGTCGAGCATCGAGTACTCGGTATGCAAATGCAGGTGGGTGAACGACTTGCCCACGAAGGCCCTTCCGGTCTTACAAGCGTGTGATTCGCTGAACCTAGCGCCTCAGCAATGCGTCGCGGCGAAGCCACGCCCAACGCATCAGCCAGACCGAAAAGGTGAGCGTGATGACGTTGATTGCGAGTTCGATCACGCCGCCGCCGCTCTTCCACCAGATGCCGTGCTCAAGGTCGTACAGCACGTCCATGCAGAACAGATAAACGCCCGCTCCCCCTCCGGCGAGAAACCAGAACAACGTAAAAGCCGACCGCCGCCGCAACGTCACGACACCACCGATCATGCACACAAGGATCCAGGCGTCAGCGGCCGGGAACGCGTTTTCGAAGTCGAAGTACGCCTTCGTCGTTTCGCTGCCGACCAGCGAGCGGTCGGAGTACCACGCCGTCCAGTACGCCACCATGATCACGCTCGCCACTACCGCGGCCACGGTGACCCGCCGCCGATCCCGCTCCGGAATCTGATCCGCTCCCACCGCGGCATCGTCGCCGATTTCGACCCCTTATTGGGGGGATTTCGCGCGATTCACCCCAACAAGGGGTCGACTTCCGTCGAAGTTACAGGTAGGTGCCGGGGCGTTCGCCGTCACCGGCTTGACCGATGGCGGGCCGGCGCATGTCTT
>JBEEFT010000132.1:0-3876 GCA_041166225.1 Actinomycetota bacterium
ACCGGGAAGCAGTGACCGATCACCGCCGCGGAGCCGGCGTAACAGCCGACCGCGTCGCTGACGTTGCGGCCGATTAGGCACGCGACGACCGCTTTGAGGATGTCGATGAGCAACACGAGGGCGCCCCACTTTGCGCCGAGCACCCCGAGCGTGTTGAGCGCACCGGGGTTACCCGAGCCCGCGTCGCGGATATCGACCTTGCCGCCACTGGCGAGCTTCGAAACCCACACCGCCGACGGAATCGTCCCCAGTAAGTACGCGATTACTAACGCTGCGGCGATATGCACGCGTGGACGGTACCGTGACACGCTGCAAATAGGTCCCCATCGTCTAGTGGCCTAGGACTCCACCCTTTCAAGGTGGCAACACGGGTTCGAATCCCGTTGGGGATGCTCACGCCACGGAGTCCTGCGGACTCCACGCCGGGGCGGTCAGCAGTGGAGGGCGGCGGCGGCGATCGCTTCGCGTTCGCCGGGGTCGACCGTCAGCTTGTAGACGGTCTTGAGGTGCACCCACGCCCGCAGGTAGTCGCAGCGGTACGCCTCGACAGGCGGCAACCACTGGCCCGGATCCTTGTCGCTCTTTTCGGTCTTGATCGGGTTCGACACCGCAACCAGGAAGTCGGGGTGGTCGAGATCGTTCAGGTAGTCGTTGCGCTGCTGGTCGGTCCACTGCCACGCCCCGGACTCCCACGCCTCGGTGATCGTGACGACGTGATCGATCGCAACGTTCGCGGGATCCGTCAACACCGCGTTGTCGTACGGCGACACCCAGCGCCCCGAGATGATGTCGCACGACCGGGTCCGTTCGACCGTGTCCGTCGACTCGGCGATCAACACCTCGTCGCGCGTGTTGCAGCCGTCGTGGTCGTCGTCGCGCCAGTAGCCGAACCGACCGTTCTTCCCGTCGGACGAGTGCTCGTCGGCCACTTCGAGTTTGTCCAGCGCGGCGATGATCTCGGAGGGCGTCTCGGGTGCCGGCTCGGCGATCGTGGTGGTGGCGCTCGGCGGTGCGGTGGTGGTCGTCGTCGCGCGGCGACTGCCGCGCGCACTGGCGCGCGACGGCGTTGCCGAAACCGGTGGTGCCGTCGTCGTCGTAACGGCCGCGTCGGCGTTCGTCGTCGACGTCGTGCGCGGGACCGTTGCCAACCGTTTGGTGACCTCGTGGTTCAGCAGCGTGGAACCCCCGACGGCTCCGATCGCGAGGAGCGCGACGCCCATGACCGGCCGGGTCCAGCGAGAGTCGCGCCGCCGCTTGGGCGGCAGCGTCGGAGGCAACCGAAGCGGCCCCTCTCCACCGCTAATCCCCGTATCAGCGGAATCGACCACTGCGGCAGATTATGCGAACAAACGGCCGCCGTCTCAGCGCTCGGGCACAGCGGGTACGTTCGGGGCGTGCGACGGTCGGGTGACGGATTTATAACCCTGGCCGACGGTTCGGCCCGTTGGGGGCGATTCGGAGCGGCCGGCGTTTTGTTGCGCCACACCGACGGGAACGACGTGGCGTTCTTCCTTGCGTTGCGCTCGATGCACTGCCATCGAGGCGGCACATGGGCGATCCCCGGCGGCGCAATCGACGAGGGCGAAACGCCCCTCGAAGCGGCGCTGCGCGAGTTCGGTGAGGAAGTCGGGCCGCTGCCCGCAAGCTACGAAGTCGCCGAGATGCACGAAGACGACCACGGGGGGTGGAGCTACTGGACCGTGGTGCTCGACGTCGACTCACGGTTCGAGCCGCCGCCGGTGCACAGCTGGGAGACCGACGACGTGCGCTGGATCGCGGCGGACGAAGTACTCGACTTCGAACTATTTCCCGAGTTCCAAAAGACCCTCCGCCACTTGGGACTGGTGGGTTAGTCGGCGTCGGAGCTGCGGCTGAGGAACTCTTCCGTCGAGTTGTTGTGGGGGAAGGGCTCGGCCGGCACCGGTAAACCGAGGCGTGCGCAGATCGGCTCCCACCCGTCGCTCGCCTGCCACTCGAGCAGCCGCGCCGGGTCGGCGTTCTGGCGGACGTGTTCGTTGTGCGCCTCGTACGCGGCGATGCACGCCGCTTTGTCGGTGAGGTCACCGCCCGCGAACTTCTGCACGATCAGGTCTTGGACCATCTCCTTCCACGGGCTGTCGGGCGCGTCCGGCAGCAAGGCGAAGATCGTGTCGCTCGCGCTCTTGAACCACTCCTCGCCGGTGGCGCGTGTCGACAGCAGGATCAGCGCATCGGGGTTCGCGTCGGCGAGATGCTCCCAATACGCACACGACGGCCAGTCGACCGACGCGACGTAGTTCGTCATGAGTTCGTCGAGCAGCGCGGTGTTGTCTTCGAGAACGATGTCGCGCCACGTCGCGCCTTGGTCGTCAACGAACACCTTCATCATGTGATGGCACTGGCCTCCGAGCAGTGTCTCCAGCGCCGCCATGAGCGAGTTGGTGCCGGTGCGGCCGAGACCGGCGCCGACTACACGAAGCGTCATGACCGCGGCACCTTCGACCACGGCAGGTCTTTGTCGACCCGCGGCTCGCCGGGCAGACCGAGTATCCGCTCGCCCAGGATGTTGCGCATGATCTCCGACGTGCCGCCTTCGATGGAGTTGGCCCGAGCCCGCAGGAACGCTTTGGTGATGTCGCCGCCTCCGGCGAGCGCGGCCGACGTCGGACGGATCATCTCGTAGTTGGAAATCAACATTCCGTCGGCGCCGCGCAGGTTCATGCAGAACGAGTAGATCGCCTTGTTGTTCTCGGCGAACGCGAGCTTGCCGGTGGAGCCTTCGGGGCCCGGGTTGCCGCCGGTGCGGGCGAGGGCAGCCCGGATGTTCGTGAGGCGCGCGACTTCGCTCTTGCACCACAGCTTCATCAGTTCTTCGCGCACCGCGGCATCGTTGTGGGCGTGCTTCTTCCAGAGCTTGATTGCCTCGCCGATCGGGCCGCTCCCCCGCGGCGACACACCGCCGCCGATCGACGTGCGCTCGTTCATCAGCGTGGTCATCGACACCCGCCATCCGTCGCCTACGTCGCCCAGGCGGTGGGTGTCGGGGATGCGCACGTCGGTCATATAGACCTCGTTGAACTCGGCCTCGCCCGTGATCTGGCGCAACGGACGCACGTCGACGCCCGGCGCCTGCATGTCCATCACGAAATAGGTGAGGCCTTTGTGCTTCGGCGCGTCCGGATCGGTGCGAGCCACGAGCAGACCCCACTTCGCCACGTGGGCCAGCGTGGTCCAGACCTTCTGACCGTTGACGACCCACTCGTCGCCGTCGCGCACCGCGCGCGTGCCCAGGCCCGCGAGGTCGCTGCCCGCGCCGGGCTCGGAGAACAGTTGGCACCACACTTCTTCGCACGTGAAGTTGGTGCGCAGCGTGCGGTCGATCAGTTCGTCGGAGCCGTGCGTAAGCACGGTCGGCGCGGCCATGCCGACACCAATCGGGTTGAGACCACCGTTCATCGGGGCGCGCGCCGCAATCAGCGCCATGTCGACGGTCTCTTGCAGTTTTGGTGACGCGCCGAGCCCACCGCGTCCGACGGGGAAGTGCACCCACGCCAGCCCCGCGTCGAACTGCGCGCCCCAGAACTCGGCGGGCGGGGTCGACCCCGGTGGGTAGTCGGCCACGAGTTGCTGCGTGGCTTGCATCACGTCGGCTTCAGAGGTCACAGAACGAAAATAGCCGCAGTCAGGTCGGCTGCTACCGTGTCGCCTCCGCTTCAAAAGAGCGGTGCAGCAAACCGTTTTGGTCCTGTGGTGCAGTTTGGAGTGCACGCCGGCCTGTCAAGCCGGAGGTCGCGGGTTCAAATCCCGTCAGGACCGCCACGGTCGGGTAGCTCAGATGGCAGAGCGCGCGCCTGAAAAGCGTGAGGTCACCGGATCGACGCCGGTCCCGACCACCAA